>WJIR01000063.1 GCA_014730175.1 Candidatus Zixiibacteriota bacterium | reverse complement strand
CTCTTCCGCGATTATCTCCGGCGCACCGAATGAAAGACAGATTATACTATATAATGTAACGATGAACTTCATGATTTCCTCAAGTTATTCGGATTGCATCAAGGATATAAATACATTTTCCAGCGAAGGAGTGATTACCCTCTGGCTACTGACGGTAACTCCATTGCTTTCCAATTCGCTCTTTATTCTGCTGGCTATCTCTTCGGTGTCCTCCGCGAATACATTCACTCTGTCACCAAATGCTTGTGCTTCCTGCACTTCCGGCATATCCTTGAGGATATGCAATGCCTTTCGTGCCGGATAACAGACAATTTCCAGCACCCTGGAATCCATTTTCGCTTTCACATTGTCCGGAGTGTCGTATGCCATTAATTCTCCCCTGTTTATCATACCGACCTTGCTGCATCGTTCGGCTTCGTCGAGATACGGTGTAGTCATGATAATCGTGATTCCCTGATTGAGTAGCTCCGATAGGATTTTCCAGAAATCCCGGCGGCTGACCGGATCCACACCGGTTGTCGGTTCGTCCAGAAAAATAATGGCAGGTGTATGAATTAGAGTACATGCCAACGCCAACTTCTGCTTCATCCCGCCCGATAATCTGTCAGCCAGGCGATCTCTGAAGGGAGTCAAGCGCGTGAATTCGAGAAGCTCTTCTCTTCGTTGGCGATAATCTGCGACCTGATGGATATCAGCGAAAAACTCTATGTTTTCATCAATTGATAAATCCCCATACAAACTGAATTTTTGAGAAAGATACCCGATACGCCGCTTTATTTGATTCGTTTCGGAATCGAGTTTATAACCAAGGATACTTATATCGCCTTCATCAGGTTCTATTATGCCGCAGAGTATTCGTATCAGCGTTGTTTTTCCCGCTCCGTCGGGCCCAACCAACCCGAACATCTCTCCCTGCTTAATTTTCAGATCGAGTGTATTAATTGCGGTTAATGAATCAAACTTCTTGGTTAAACCGTTAATTTCAATTGCATAATTCATATCAGTCAAATACGAATCCCTATCTCAATTCGTCTCGATGACCGCATCCGCAGGCATACCCGGTTTCAGCGCCCTGTCGGGATTTTCAATTATGAGCTTGACCCCATAAACCAGTTTAACCCGGTCTTCTTTTGTCTGGATATTTTTGGGGGTGAATTCGGCTTCGGGCGAGATGAAGACAACTTCTCCATTGAAGGATTCATCGGGATAGGAATCTACCGATACTCGCGCCTTCTGACCGATTTTAACATAACCCAACTCCGGCTCGGTCACATAAATCATCAATTCCAGCTTCTCCTGGTTGGAGATCACCGATAGATATGCTCCGGGGGTAGCTAATTCCCCAATTTCAATCGTTTTTTGGGTTACTATACCTGAAATCGGGGCTGTGATATAACAATCCGAGACAACCTCCGATGCAAGTTCCTCGGCAGCTTCGGCTTGTGTCAATGAAGCCTTTCCCGCTTCAATCTCCTCCGGGCGAGACCAGTTTTTCAGCTTTTGTAGTGCCGCTTTAGCGGAATTGTATTGAGCTAAAGCAACATCAAGTCTGGTTTCGGCGTCGTCCAACTGCTTGGCGGTTGCGCTGCCCGATTTCCGAAGCTTTTCTATTCTCTCGTAATCCTTTTTTGCCAGCATCCAATTGGCTTCGGCCTGCGCTAATTTCTCCTCCGCAAGCTCCAGATCCTCGATTCTCGCCCCATTTAACAGAATTTTCAACTGAGCCTCAGCCTGAGACGCACCCGCTTTTGCTTGTTTTAGCTGAATATCATATTTGGAGCAATCCAGAACAACCAGAGTATCGCCTTTTTCGACCAAATCACCCTCCTCAACCAGAATATCACGGACTTCGGCGCTGATTTTAGAAGATACATAGGATTGCTGAGCCTCGATCGTCCCTGATGCTTCTATCTTTTCCTGATTTCCCGAATTCGAACATGCTATCAGAAGCAACAAAGGTAACAAAAGAATATATTGGATCTCTTTCATCTCCGTTTTCATCTCATAGTTCTCCAGTCTGGTTTGATTCCGTTAATGAGCTTTTGGTTGCGAGGTACCGCCGTCGAGCCCGTTCGGTCAGTGCGCCTTCAAAAAACACTTTAAATATCATCTCAAAACCCTGTTTGGCGCTTATGGGCAGATCATAAAGCCTGTGTGGTGTTAATATGCTTTGCACAGAATTCATATATATCAATTTTAACATCTCCGGATTAATATCATCCCTTATATATCCCTCTTTTACCCCCAATTTTAGCAATCTCCCGAAATGCGACATAACCTTTTCCTCCCTTAGACGGTTCGCCATGTTCCATAGTCCGATATCCATATTCCTTATATCATTAACAAACTGTTGACTTATTTGAGAGGTCTGGTTCGCAATTATCTCCATAACTCCCTTGAGCTTATCCACAAAATCAACCTTATCGTTCGTTACCGTTGGTTCCAGTTTGGCGGATATTCCTTCGATTGTAGAACTTATCACCTTCTCTAGAAGCGCTTTTTTGGTTGGAAAATGCTTGTAAAGCGTTTTCTTACTTATGCCTATTGAAGAAGCAATCTCATCGGTTGTGACCTTGGAATAGCCATATTTTAAGAAGTACTCCCTCGACACATGCAGGATTTGCTTCTGAATGTCAGTTTGTGTCGTTATATCATGCTTTTCCATAAAACGCCGGTTATGCAGGAAACCATAATGGTTTTCTCAGTTTCCTTCAAATGTATAAGCAAAATTAGAAGATGTCAAGTCTTTTATCCGGCGTTTAATCCTGAGCTGTAAATATATTAAGATTGACATACCATAAGATTGATGTTATTATTATTTGGGTTAAGGGATATACGATAAGAAGTTAACATTTATCCGGCGGCCAACCGGAGATCGTTGTTGCCCTTAACCCATAATTATTGCTCTCTTATGGTCTTCTGGCAATAAAATACCCCCGCTGGGTAACGGGGGCGATCTATAGTAAAGGTATGCCATGAGATAAGAAAAGAAAGTATAACAACTTCCTTGTTTGTTAGACGTAAAAAAATCTAAAAAGTTTAAGGAAAATTTAGAAAAAAAAGGATTTGATTGATAGAGGTCATTCGACAGCGATTTTTATATGGGTATTAATGAACATCTGCAAAAATGTTATCTTTGCGCAGGTTTGGATCAGGATGAACTAAGGCAGCTTGCCGAAATAATATCCATTAGAAACTTGAAAAAGGACGAGATATTATTCTTCCAGGGAGATCCCGCCGGTGGATTTTATATCTTGCTCTCGGGCAAAGTGCGGATATACAAAGCTTCGGCGGAGGGGAAGGAATATACGCTTCATATTATCGATCCCGGGCAGATGTTTGCCGAAGCTGCGATATTCGGAGGCGGCGGATATCCCGCCAATTGCGCAGCCATTGAAGATTCCACAATCGCTTTCATCCCTAAAATCCGGTTTACAGAATTGGTGCAAAACTCACCGCAGATTTCTTTGAAAATGATAGGCGGATTATCATCGTTTGTGCGCGAATTCAATCAGAAACTCGAAGAACTCACTCTAAAAGAGGTCTCAGCTCGATTAGCAAAATATATCATGGACGAAAGTTACAAGCAGTCCTCCAAAGAGGTCAACCTAGCGATTTCCAAAGGACAGTTAGCCAATAAATTGGGAACAATCAGCGAGACACTGTCCCGAAACTTAAAGAAACTTCGAACATCGAATATTATTGATGTGGAAGGCAAAACTATTAAAATCCTTGACTTTAAAAGGTTGGAATCTATCGCAGAAGGGGAAAAAGTCTAATCCGGATAAATAATAAGGATTACTATCGTCATTTTATCTGATATGTCCTTAGCCGGACGTGAAAAGGTCAAAAGCTTACAGGCGTCCGGTTTACCACTCACCTCAGTAGAGCAGACATTCTTTTGTGCGAGCGGTTAATTTCTCTCGACATTACCGCCAATAGAAACCTATATTAATTCCGATATAATATAAGTAAGTAAAACCGGGAGCTCGGAATTACGTAAAATAAAGTAAGTGCAAGCTGAACCTGCTTAAGGATACAATATGTTCATGGTACGCAAAATTAGAAACTGTACTCTTTTATTGGTTTTTATAACACTTTTTATAATCTCCTGCGCGCAAAGCGATAACGAATTGATACCTCGGGAGGTGCTTTTTGGTAATCCTGTGAAAACCAAACCGCAGATCTCACCGGATGGTCAGATGATGGCATACTTAGCACCGTATAATGATGTACTGAATGTCTGGACCAAGACTATCGGCAAAAATGACGACAGAGCGATAACTAAAGACAGTAACAGGGGAATTCATCATTACGCCTGGGCGCATGATAACAAACACCTTCTCTACATTCAGGACAGAGACGGCAATGAGAATTGGCGCTTGTATGCAGTGAATATTAAGACTAAAGCCGTTAAAGAACTGACGCCCTTCGAAGATGTAACGGTGAGGATTATCGAAAGGAATAAAGACTATCCGAATGAACTTTTGATCGCATTAAATAAAAGTGATCCCAAATACCATGATGCTTATCATCTGAATCTGCAAACGGGCGAGTTAAAAATGGTTGCTGAAAACCCCGGAGATGTTTACAGATGGTTGGCGGATGCAGACTTAAGGATACGGGGGGCGGTGCTTTCTACGCCAGGGGGCGGATGGAAATTCAAGGTTCGCAAAAATGAGGATTCTTCGTGGCGCACACTGGCGGAGTGGGATTTTGAAAATAGTATTAATAACGGTCCCATTGGATTTACCGAAGACGGTGACTATGTATACTTAATAGATTCGCGGTATTCCAATTCAAGTCGTCTTACAAAAATGAATCTGAAAACCGGGGAGTATCAGGTTATCGCGGAGGATTCCATATATGACGTAACCAATATCATGATGGATCCGGATACGCGCGAGATTCAAGCGGTTGCATTCGCCAGGGAACGTGAAGAATGGCAGGCGCTTGATAGCAGCATAAAAGAAGATTTTACAGTCATCAGGAATCTCCATCACGGTGATTTCGATATTTACAGCAGGGATGATCAGGATAGAACCTGGATAGTTGGATTTACTGCGGACGATGGTCCCATTTCCTTTTATGCTTATAATCGCAAAGACCGGCATGCTACTTTTCTTTTTTACCACAAGCCGGAATTGAATGACTATACTCTTGCATCTATGGAGCCTATTTCGTTCACTTCCCGTGACGGATTAGCGATACATGGTTACATTACTTTCCCACCGAATAAATCCCTGGAAAACCTCCCGATGGTTTTAAGGGTGCATGGCGGTCCATTTGTGCGTGATATGTGGGGATTTAATCCCGAAGTGCAATGGTTGGCTAATCGTGGATATATCTGTTTGCAGGTGAATTATCGCGGTTCAAGCGGATACGGCAAGGCATTTCTCAACGCTGGAAATCGCGAATGGGGCGGCGAGATACACAACGATTTGGTGGATGCTGTTAACTGGGCGGTTGAAAAGGGATATGCTGATCCGGATAGAGTGGCAATCTACGGCTCCTCCTTTGGCGGTTATGCCGCTTTGGTAGGCGCTACATTTACCCCAGACATATTCTGCTGCGCTATTGACGCCTTCGGTCCAAGTAATCTGGTCACCTGGATCAAACTCATTCCACCCTACTGGACAGGTTTCCTGGCGAATATGTACAAACGTGTGGGAAATCCCGAAACCGATGCGGAGTTCCTTAGATCGAGATCCCCGCTTTTCAAAGTAGATCAAATCAATATCCCGATTTTGATTGCCCAGGGAGCGAACGATGTCCGCGTAAAACGCTCCGAATCCGAGCAGATCGTGGAGGAGTTGCGGAAGAAAGGGATCGACTACGAATATCTGCTTTTCGAGGATGAAGGACATGGTTTCGTCAAACCCGAGAACAAATTGAAATTCTATGCTACCGCAGAAGAATTTTTAGCGGAGCATCTCGGAGGCCGTCATCAACCGGTTGGGGGAAAATAGGTTAATAATTGAAGAGCATTGTTATGCATCGGATTTTGAGATAGTTTCAGGTGAGGGTACCCGACAGCATAGAAATGTGGCGTCAAGTCCCCTAACCTGACGCTTAAATTGTCAGGGAGAGATATCCCTGACATACCTATCCCTGATAATTCATAAAAACCACGAATCCGTAGCTTAAGGCTTGTCCTTCGGGGGGTTTAAAAACAATAGACCATTGACAGCTTGTAATCGCGGATTCAGAGAAACGCCAGAAGCGCAGGGCTTCCGCTACCGATAGTGGAATTTATGAATAATACAGGCTATATGATAATCCTCGAATGGCAAGTCTTCGGCTACCGGTTCATTATGTCGGACAGGAATAAGCCAGAGGCTTAAGAGTGTCCGATCTCCCAGCAATTGAAGGGGAAACATTCGTGTCTGCGTTAAGGGCATGGTCGAGAAACCCGATCTACGGCTCGTGTGAAACATGCAATCCTTGTGGAAACAGAAACACACCCCAATTTCATCCGCAACATGCGGGGTGAAATTGACCCTCTCAAGAGGGAAATTGGATTCCTGCGGTATCACAGTCGGCTGTTTATCCGCCTCTGACGGATAATATGCCGGTTGACGATTGCAAAATGTTTAAAGGCTTTTCCTATAGCTTATCTTCCATCTCCGTTATTTTAGCCTTAAGTTCTTCAAAGCCCTCGGCATCCCATTCCGGCATATTAACGGCGGTTAGGTCCCTTTCCGCCTGAACATAATAATCATAAGCCGCCCTGTAATTCTTATTCGCTCTTTCGATATCGCCCAATTCCTGATAGGTCAGACCGCGAAACTCCACTTCGTTTATCCTTTCACTCCAGGCGAGAACCGGCCTGAGCCATTGAGCGGCTTGGTCATGTTCGCCCAGTTTGTTGTAAGCATGTCCCACAGCCCAATCGGCAATCAGCTTATTCCTTTCGGTTCCGTATCTCCAGTGATACTCTCGAGCTTTGAGATACGCTTGCAGAGACTCCTGATACCTCCCCTGGTCTTCATAAGTCCAGCCGAGGTTATTCCACAAAGGCGCCAGCCAACCGGTTACGTTTCCTTCTTCCGCTTCCTTGATCCCTTTCAGTCCCCACTCGATCTGCTCCTCGGGCGCACCGGTAATGGCAACCATGTGAGCGGCATCAATTGCTCGAGTATGCATTCCTCGTTCCGAGCAATATTCATACATCCCCTTGAACGTCTCGGTAGCTTTCTTCTTTTTATCATCCTGCCACTGGAATCTACCTTTCACCCCCAGCAATCGCGACCAGCCTTGAGGATCATCGGGAGATGCCGTTTCTTCTGCTTTTTCTAACCAGGGTCGCCCCTCTTCCTTTTTTCCGGTAATCAGGTAGCATCGCGCTATCATACTCCGCGCTTCGGTAAGATAGGAATCATGGTTTACCACCATAGCCTTATCCTCTACACGTTCGTATATAGACTGTGCCCGGTCATAATTACCTGAATTAAATGTACTATCCGCTTCATCCAGCAGCGATTGAATTTCGGGATAGTTGCCATCTTCTTTCTGCATGTCTGTATCCTCTTGTTGGTTTTGTTGACCACATGAAACTAAGACAGACAATATAAACACAAGAGCAGCTATCAAGGTTAAGTAATCGATACGATATAACATCATTTCCTCATGTCACTATAATTTATAACTCGGCATTGGCGCTCCAAATCCATTATACTATTAAAGAGATTGACCTTGAGATGAAAACTACCTATTTTACGGCGAATGTTCAAATGAAATTTAGAATAAATGAGGATAAATATGACTGGAGTTAAGAAAACACCTTTTAACAATATACACAAGGAATATGGCGCCAAGATGGTTGAGTTCGCCGGATACGAAATGCCTATACAATACAAAAGTATTAATTCGGAGCATTTGAGAGTTAGAAACACAGTTGGCGCATTTGATCTTTCACACATGGGCGAATTCGTGGTCACCGGGGCAGGGGCTCAAGAATTCTTGCAGAAAATGACGGTCAATGATGTTTCATCGTTAGGTGTTTACCAAATTCATTATACTGCGATGTGCTATCCCGATGGCGGGATAGTGGATGATTTACTGGTTTACCGCCTTCCTGAGAGCTATTACATAGTAGTGAATGCCGCCAATATCGACAAGGACTTCGCCTGGCTGGAAGAGAACATAGTAGACGGAGTAACTCTTCAGAATAAGTCAGATGAAACCGGATTGCTGGCAATTCAGGGTCCCGATGCTCAAAAGGTGATGTCGAAGATGACAGATTGTGACCTTGACTCAATCGGTTTTTATCATGCAGCCGAGACGAAGGTAAATGGCCACAAAATTCTATTTTCCCGCACCGGATATACCGGTGAGGATGGATTCGAGCTGTATCTTGGACCTGAGCTATGTGAAATGATGTGGAAGCGAACCATGGAAGCGGGTGAGGAATTCGATATAGAACCGGCAGGTCTGGGCGCGCGGGATTCCCTTCGGCTGGAGATGAAATACGCCCTTTATGGTAATGATATTGATAAAACCACCAATCCAATCGAGGCGGGATTAAGCTGGATTTGTAAAGTCGACAAAGGGGATTTCATCGGACGCGATGCAATAG
>WJIR01000062.1 GCA_014730175.1 Candidatus Zixiibacteriota bacterium | reverse complement strand
CTGTATGGCTGGTACTATTTCAAAATCGACCAAAATGCCCAAGACCAGACAGTAACGTTTCGCATTATGAATCGCGATGGCTGGATGAATACAGAGGACAAGCCGGTTTATTCTTATAATCAGGTTGACTGGTTAAGGATTGATGAATCCTGGATGAATAGCAAGGACCTGTTTTTTCAGCATCGCTTTACCAACGATAGCGTCTGGATAGCCCAATGCATTCCATACAGCTACTCCAAACTGCTGGAAGACCTCGATTCCCTGTCATCTTCTCCGTATATCGAGTACGAATTCATCGGCGAGAGCGTGCATGGCAGGCAGATTCCGTTGGTGACAATTTCCGATACGCGGATACCCGATGATGAAAAGCGTTGCGTATGGATCACTTCCAGACAGCACCCGATGGAAACGCCCCCCAGCTTCACCATAAAAGGTATGATGGAATATCTGGTGGGTGTGCGCGATGATGGTGGCGAGAAGCTTCTTGAGCGGCTGATTTTCAAATTCGTTCCTATGGTGAATGTCGATGGAGTTGCGGAAGGATACAGCCGCCATAACGTTAACGGGATCAACTTAAATCGCGTATGGTGTTCCGATTCCACATACAGCGGGGAAGAACCGGAGGTAGAGATAACTCACAGGGCTATCGATGAATGGATTTACGGAGGCAACAGAATCGATTACTATAATGACATGCATGCCGCTCCCGACTATTACGATTTCGGTTACCGTTTATCGGAATCATATTCATACGGAGCATATTATGCTGACGTTACCACCTATCTGAAACATTTGCAAATACACGATGTTTATCACAACTGGACGCGTTGGCGCGATCTGGATCAGAATTACGCACTGGGAGTTGTTATCATGGCATTATTCGATCAGCATGGACTGCTAACAACATCGAATGAGCATTCCTGGGTAATGCGATATAACGGTGAATATCACACAACCGATGATCTTCTATCGGAAGGACCGATGTATTTAAAAGCTATTGATGCTTATTTATTCCCTCTCGCTTTCACCAACCAATACGGGCAGGAAATAGAACAGTTTCCGAATGCGGAGATATATATTACCGTCCTCGATTTCGACGAGAATGAATCCAACGGCGTGGTTGATACCGTCGCCGTCACCATTAGCTCGGAGATAAACGGAGATGCCGAGGATTTATCGCTTCAGGAAACTTATGGTCATACCGGCGTATTCATTAACGATAACGGCTTACCGATAGCGTTCTCCGAAGCGGTTCCTCACAACGGCATATTGGAAGTGATCGAGGGTGAGAGGGTGAAGGCGGTTTATCAGGATGATGATTTCCCGCTGGACTCCAGTTGGGTTTTTATCGATGTTCCCAGCAGCTCTCATGTCAGCCACGTGGACTTCTCCGAAGAAGGGGCTGTGAAGGTATCACCTAATCCTTTCAACAGCCGAACTGCCATCAGTTTTACATTAGAGAAACCTGCCGAAGTAGAGTTTGCGATTTACGATTTAATGGGCAGATACGTTGTTAATCCCCAAATACAAAATTACTCCAGTGGAGAACATATATTCGAATGGGATGCTTCGACACATTCAAGCGGTGTCTACTTCCTCAGGCTGAAATCAAGTGAATTGGAACTAATCAAAAAGCTAACACTACTCAAATGATATGAGAAACTTCAGGGATTAAAATGAAACTGGGTACATTATGCTATATTCGAGATAACGGCAGCACTTTGATGCTGCATCGTATTAAGAAGAAAAACGATATGCATGAGGGAAAGTGGAACGGATTGGGCGGTAAAATCGACGCAGGCGAAAGTCCGGAAGAATGCGTTAAGCGCGAAGTTGAGGAAGAATCGGGACTGCGAATAATTGATCCTGTTATGAAAGGTGTGATAACATTCCCGAAATTCGACGATATCGAAGACTGGATTGTATTCGTCTTCGTAGCGGAAAGCTACAAGGGAGAACTCATCGAATCCCGCGAGGGCGTGTTAAAATGGATCGATAACAGAGAATTGCTCGATCTAAAGCTCTGGGATGGAGATAAAATATTTATCAACTGGCTGGATCGAGATGATTTCTTCTCCGCCAAATTCGTTTATGATAAGGGGCAGTTAGTCAGCCATCAGGTCAGCTTTTATTAACGATACACTTCCCTATTTAATCAAGGTCATTCTCTCTATATATCGGGATTCCCCGATTGTCAACTTACAGAAATATACGCCGGTGGAATATCGGTCTGCATTCCATGTCATTCTATGTCTTCCCGCGCCCTTTGCGCCCGAATCGAGCTCCACTAATCTCTGACCGGCAATATTATACACCTCAAGCGTTATCTCTGATGGTGATTGCAGTTCATAGCTAATCGTAGTGGAGGAATTGAATGGATTGGGGTAATTATTTATCGCGAAATTATCTCGTTGCGCCTCATACAGCCCTCTCCAACCGCCATGTAAACGCCATTCGTCAACTGAGAATCCGGTCTGCTCATCGGTCACTGTAAAGCTGAAGCTTACTGAATCACAGGGCTCTCCGGAATCGAAATCGCCGCAATATGCCACATATTCATAAGAACCGGCGGGCGCGTAATCAGGCACCATTTGATTAAGATACCGTTCGGCAAGTTCCAGTGGTTCCATCGGGATATCAAGAATCTTCTGAATAAGGAAGAATTGCTCCTCATAAATCACCCCGACCCAGAAATCGGTTTCGGTCGCTTCCGGATATGGATTCGACAAGATGCCGGTAAGTCCAAAGGAGCCGCCGGGATTTACAACCACCTGGCTATCATCAGGCGTCATCTCAACATCACAGCATATATTCGGATTATCACCCTCAACCAACACGAGATACACATCCAACATTCCGTTGCCATAACCATTGGTATCACCGATCAACAAGTAGTTGCCGAATTCCGTGATCTCTATGGAATAGGCTACTTCCTGGAAATCACTTCCATACAGATTCCCCCATTCGAACCACCCGCTGGAATTGGTCTTGATCAAGCTGAAATCACCGTAGAAACCATCGACAATGGAATGCCCGGCGATAACATATCCATCATCCTGAGTCTGTTCGATTGCGAAAGCAAATTCGATGACATTGGTGCCGTGGGTTCTTTGCCATTGCTGAGTACCGAGACTGTCAATTTTCACAATTAAGATGTCGAAATTACTTTTACTGAATGAATCCGAATATCCTCCGAGGATGAATCCATTATCGAGGGTAGGCTCAACGTCTCGAGCCATATCGTTTCCGGAATCTCCATAAGTATTAGACCACTCAACTTCGCCATTTTCATCGATTTTTACTGCGTAGTAATCTTTGTTCCCCGCTCCAAAACTGGAGGTGCCGCCGGTAAGGAGATAGCCGCCGCCTTGAACCGCTGTGATCGAGCGTCCATCTTCATATTCCGAACCGCCGTAGGTTTGCTCCCATTGGAGGTTACCCGCTGAGTCTGTCTTAACACAATACATATCGTAGTTTCCGGCGCCATACGATCTTGTATGACCGAATAATACCAAGCCGCCATCAGGAGCGAGTTCCAGGGAGGCTGCGTATTCCATATCGCTGCCGCCGTAAGTTCGCTCCCATATTACCTCCCCGTCCGAGTCAGCTCTCACCAGATACAGATCCCGCTGACCGGCGCCAAAGCTTTGTGTTTCACCCAGGAAGATGTAATCATCATCGACCTGCTTGACAGCAACAGCGATATCCTCCTCGGCGCCGCCATAAGTTCGAAACCAGAGGAGATTGTAAACCTCATCCAGTCTCATTAAACTGCAATCATTAAGTCCCGCCCCATAGCTTTCGGTTGAGCCGGCAATTATATATCCGCCGCCTAACAAAGCTTCTATATCCCTGGCGTTGTCAGCGGCAGAGTCTCCGTATGCACGCGTTAGTATGGTGTCGCCAGGATTCGCGGATGTCGATCCCGCCAATAGTATCAGAAGTACTACAGCTATTAATGTTGTCCTTTTCATGAATCCCTTTCAATAGATTTCAGATTTATGTGGATATTAATTTCAGATTCGCGGAGTTTTGGTTCGGGCAGATTCCGATGTAAAAGTAAGTCCAGGTAATTCAAAACAGTTCCGTTTGCTATGAAAAGCATGCCTTTGTTATGAAATTGTAAATCGATGTATAAAAGAAACGGGCGGAGAGTCCGCCCGTTTCCAAATGAAGATTAATTTACTTAATCAACGTCAGTCTCTTGCTGAATACCTTGTCGCCGGTAGTCAACTTATAGAAGTAGATACCGGAGGCATTCGCGGAGGCATCCCAGGTTACCGTGTGATAACCGGCTTCGGTCATACCCTTTGCCAATGTAGCCACTTTCTGTCCCATCAGGTTGTAAACATCCAGAGAGATGTCGGCAGCCTGAGGAAGTTCGAAAGTGATATTGGTCTGGGCATTGAACGGATTAGGATAGCTGTTTCCAAGAGCGAATTCTGATGGTAATACATCAGCATTTTCGCCCCATCCGCCTCTGGATGACCAGCCCTGAGCTCCGCCGCCGATACCTTCAACGACGACAAAGTCAAATGAAGTCCAGTCTATGACTTCGGTATCGAATGTACCGCAGTAGGCATAGATGATGTGATCGCCGTAACCAGCCCATTCAGGAACTAACTGAGTGATCTCATATTCCTGAGTTGCGCCAGCGACAACCAGTACATCCAGCCACTTACGCCAGTTCTTCTGTCCAACGCCTACCTGCTCGATGATAATCCATACGTCGACATAGAGGTCGCCGCCAGTATTATTGGTCAACGAACCGATATAGTCGAAGGATCCACCCGGAGGTACTTCAACCGGCGGATTCACAGGATCCATTCCGATTGTGATATCGGGTAATGCCGGAGGCGTCAAGCAGCGTGCAAGGTCGTAAGCGAGAGGTACCAACGTACCGCCCTGATCCTGATATGCGAACTCGTTACCTTCGAATGAATTACCCCACAGGAATACGCAGGAATCGCCGTAAGCGGAGGTTCCCTGTATGGAGATCCAGCCTTCGGTTATCTCCACTGCCGGGCTCAAGTCGGCATCATATTCAACCAACTCATATATGTCTCCATACATGATTCCGGTGTGGTAAGTTTCCGCGGTTACGTTATATGTGGCAACCACCGGTCCCGGCTCGGTGCCTGGTTCGTAGAATATGATCTCGAAGTCCATCGGGGACTCGGTGCACTCGAACCAGCCGTTATCGAACATGAGGTCAACACCCCAGAACTGCACATGACCGGTAATCTCTTCGCAGGCGAAGTCATCGAATACAGTGTACGGACCAACTTCCACGTCACTGGTAGCGAATGTCCAGGACTCTTCAGGCGGGGTAACATTCTGACAGCATGCCGGCGGAGGCGGAGGTTCCGGTACGAAGATATTCAAGATACCGTCACCGGTGTTGCTGGAAAAGCCGCCTACCTGAATCAGGTATTCGTTACCGGCAATTACCTCAGCCAGATCGATCTGTGACTGCAGCGCACGGGTCGGGCAGTCATAATCGTCATTACAGCCGAGTTCTTCCGGAAGCGGATCACAGGAGTATCCGTCATAAACAGCCAGCTTGGTGTCGTAGTCCGAACCGCAGAGGCTGATTGAGATCGGGCCGGTTTCGGTCGGTGTATAGACATACCAGATATCGGCAGAAGTCATACAGGTTCCCAGACCGCTGGCCGTAGCCAATGTGGTCGAGAACGGCAGGTCAACAACTTCACCAACAGGTGTAGCGTTCTGGCAACTGTCGTTTTCCGGCGGAGGAATGTATACATCTTCCTCAATAGTGAAATTGAACTCCGGAATACAGTTCGGCGAGGGCCAGGTGTCTATCATAACATAATAGGTACCGGCAGCCACGGTAACGTTATCGATAGTACGGGTTCCGCTGGAACCGGTATCATAATCGATACATACATCGCCTGGGCAGACATCAGCGATAAGCATACCTGTCCAGCTTGTACCGAGAGGATCCATGGTTAAATCGAGGGTCATTTCTTCGGTAACCACCAATTCGTAAGTGATATCTTCACCGCCGTCATAGGAACCGAGGCAGGTTTCCATATAATCATTGCCCCTGCCGCAGTTGGTCTGACCAAAGTCTTCGTACGGCAGATCGGCAGGAATGTTAACCACGATAGGATTATCGCAGTCGTCGCCGGGCTGAGGACCGGCAGCTTCGGTTACGTCGATAGTGAAATCGAAGTCCATCGGATTGTATCCTTCTTGCTCAGCCAAGGCAGGCCAGTAAATAGTGGCGGGACCAGCCATGCCCTGGAAGGTCATGTCATATCCGGTCCAATCGCCGGGGCATACATCATAGATGAACTCGCCGTAGTCACGAAGGACATAATCATCGCAAAGACAGTCATCCATCAACACGATACCAACGTTATACAGGTCAACATCGACACCGCAAACCTGGATATTAATGTCATTGGATTCGTACGGCAGATCAAAGCTGTACCAGACACCATCCCAATCTAAAACGCCTTCGCAATCCAATGTAGCGCCATAGGTGGTTCCGGAACCGCTGACCGGGTAAGTTCCGCCGAGATACTCAGCGTTTTCACAGTCGTCGTTTTCCGGCGGAGGATAGGTAACAGTCTCGGTTACGTCCAGGACATAATCACCACAGCCACCACCATATCCATCAACCACGATGTAATAGGTATTGCCGCCGGTTAAGGCTAATTCCATAATCTGGGAAACAAAGCCGGGGCAAGCATCGTCGTTACAGGCATAAGGCGCGCCGGGTGTATGCTCGTTTTCATACACGAACAGTTTCGTGTCATACGATGAACCATTGCAGAGGTCAATATCGATAGTGATATCGGCTGCCGGAGTGTATGAGTATACTACATCCGGAGAAGTCGAGCTGTACGGACAGACCTCTTCGTAATCATCATTGAAGTCGCAAGTGTTACCGGTGTCATTATAGGGAAGCTCTGTTATGGCAACAGCGTCCTCAATAGTATCACCACCAACCAGGAAAACCTCCGGATCCGGAGAGCCGGTAGGACCGGTATACGCCGGTTTGTCGATGACACGGGTTTCGGTTAAAGCCGGTAAACTATGTTCCGGCGCATCTTCGTTTACAGCTCTGTGCTCGATAATGCCGGCATCTTTATCAATCGTATCAATTTTTCTGATACCGGATTGATCGGTAGCCATCGCATTCACGACCAAAGCTACGGAAAAAATAACACACCACACTAAGATGAATTTCTTCATTACAGTGTTACTCCTTACATTTAATAGTTATTATTTGGGTTGCTACTACAGATCGTTATATGTTTTACATATACGATTAGTAAATTATACTTTAGCTCCACCTCCTTTCAATTTTGATAATTATTTGTTTATCTTCCATTTTATTCATGATTCTTTTGAAATAAAAACTGGCTTTAAGCTGAATTAATCGACAATACTACTCACTACGTTCTAATAAAGCCAACAGAGCCCGATATAACTGACTTATGATTGCTTCCGTGCGTGAAGAAAGTCTAAACTAATCAAAATCAATATATACTTTTTAGTGTAATTGTCAATGCTTTATCAAAAAAATCCTGCAAAACTGGCTAAAATTAAAGGTTTTTGTTCATTTCCAAATCAATTTTATTCTATGAAGACTGTAATTGAGGCTGAAAAAGCCAATTTGCAGATATGTCCATTGCTGAGAATATTCTAAGATTCCAAAACTGCTTTTGAGTTGCCGCAATGGTTATTTTTAACGGATCCCGAACAAATACAATTCTAAACTCCTGATAATCCTATCTTAATAATTTACGCGTACTTTTCGGCGAATTCTGAGCTGTTGAACGATTTAACTTGGATACAGGAATGCACCAAAAAGCCGACGCCAACTCTCCATTCGAATTGAATCTCACTTTCAATAATCCTATCCGTCAGGCTGCGTTCAGCTTGCTTAAGCAGCCTCTGGAAAAGCTGTTTAAACTTGATGCTATCAATCAGTATTATTCGGAAGCCCACTGCCCCGAATCGGACTGTCAATTCATAAATAAAGTGTTGGAATTGCTTAATGTACACTATCATATCTCAGATGAGGATAGGGTAAAGATACCGGAGGAGGGGCCGGCGATAGTGGTGGCTAACCACCCATTCGGCGCCATTGAAGGATTAGTTTTAGCATCGCTTTTAACTTCGATTCGACAGGACGCAAAAATCATGGCTAATTACCTGCTTTATAGAATTGACGAGATTAAGCCGTTTATAATTCCGGTTGATCCTTTCGGCAGCGTCAATTCCAGAAAGCGAAATTTGCATTCCTTGAGAGAAGCGTTTAATTGGTTAAAAGATGGCGGAATTCTGGGGATATTTCCTGCCGGCGAAGTATCTCATTTGAAAATTGGACGGCGCGAAGTAATCGATCCGGAATGGAGTTTTACTGTCGCTAAGCTTATAAGAAAAACCGAAGCGCCGGTGGTGCCGGTATTCTTTGAAGGACGAAACAGTAACCTCTTTCAGCTCCTAGGATTAATAAACAAACGTTTACGAACCGCTATGCTTCCAAAAGAGCTTTTGAATAAGCAAAACAAGGATCTGCCAATTAGAGTTGGTAATATTATCCCATACAAGAAGTTGGGAAAGTTCCAATGTCATGCCGATCTAATGGAATACATCAGATTCAGAACCTACCTTCTTGCCAGAAGACCGCCGAACCGGACAGAAACTGTCAGCGATACGCCCAACCGGCACTCCGAAAAGCGGTTAAGCGTTCCTGTTGCGCAACCTAAACCTGTTTCCAGGCTATCCAATGAGATTAACCGACTTCCGGAAGACAGGCTGCTGACAATGAGTGATGAATATGCGGTTTATTTTGCTGAACTTAAGGAAGCGCCGAATATAATTTACGAAATCGGAAGATGCAGAGAACTGACTTTCCGAGAAGTAGGGGAGGGAACCGGCAAAAACCTCGATCTGGATAGATTCGATGATTACTATATTCATCTCTTTGTCTGGAATAAATCCGAACGAGAAATAGTCGGTGCGTATCGTTTGGGTATGATCGATAAGATAGTTGAACAGTACGGCGTAAAGGGATTATATACCCGGACACTGTTCAAATATAAAACCGGTCTATTGAAGCAGCTTGGTGCATCTATCGAATTGGGAAGGTCTTTTATACTCCCTAAATACCAAAAGGAATTCTCGCCACTTCAATTACTCTGGAAAGGTATCGCCAGAATCGTAATCATGAACCCTCGCTACAAAATGCTGTTGGGTCCGGTAAGCATAAGTAATTCTTACAATTCCGTTTCTCAACAACTTATGGTGCGCTTTTTGACTGCCAATAACTTAGATATGCAGCTTTCTCGGTTGGTCAAACCGATTACACCTCACAGAAAAAGGAAAACCGGAGGTTTAATTGAAAAAGCCACCGATAGACTGGTAACCGACATCAGCGAAGTTTCTTCCCTTATCGCCGAAATTGAGAACAATAGTAGCGGGATACCGGTGCTGTTGAGACAATACCTGAAACTTGGCGGAAGGATACTTGGGTTCAATATCGATCCGGAATTCAGCGACGTGTTGGATGCATTGATATTAGTTGATTTAATTCAAACCCCGCATAGGACTCTTCAGAAATATTTCGGCAAAACCGAAGCCGCTAAGTTCATGGAATTCCATGGAATCAGGATTCAAAGTGATAATAATGCGAATATCGGATTAACCGCTTAATCCCCATTTTTCATAAATCGCGTAATCGGTACCGAAAACCTATCGCTTCCTATCTTTAGATAACCAATCGATATTTCGGAAAATATTCATAAATTCGGATTTAGTCCGACGATTTTCGAAAGCTAATCCCACTTCCGCACCCAGCAATAATATGAAAGCGCTGTAATAAATCCAGAAGACGAAAATAACTAACGTACCAAAGCTCCCATAGATTTTAGTATAACTGGCATACTCCTGAACATAAATATCGAAAAGTATCTTCGCCGCCTCCCAGAACACCGCAGCGACAATAGCGCCAACCAATGCCGAAAGTAATGGAATGTGACGATTGGGCAAAAATTTGTAAATCAGCGTAAACAATGTGATAGAAGCCAGAATCGGAAGAATGAACTGAACAAGACGCCAGAAAAAAGTAAGCTCGGATATGCTGAGACCGATTATCGGCACCGGCCTTTTGGTTGCAATCGTAAACATTGCGGTCAAAAGGATTGACAGAATCAATGTCAGGACCGAAGCCGGCACCAATCCCAACGACAGTAGTTTACTCTTCCAGAAGGGACGCCCTTCCTCCACCTTCCAGACCACGTTAACCGAATTCTCCACCGCAGCGAATATCCGGGAACCTGCCCAGATTAAACCCACAAGACCGATAACACCGAAAACATTTTTTTTCTGAACGAAATTGTGGAGAAACTCGATTATCGATGTAGCCGATGACGGTATCACCGCTATTAAGAAGTCAGAAACCTGTTGGAATGCCTTCTCGGAAGATTCCAGCACGTAACCGGAAGCAGATATGAAAACCAAAAGCAGCGGAATTATAGAGAGCACCGCATAAAAGGATATAGCCGCCGCCATCAAGGACACATTGTCCTTAAAGAAGGTATTAAAATAGGCGTCCTTGATTACAGCCCAAGTGAATTTAAGTATTATCAGGATGCGACCGAATACCTTTTGAATGATGTTCCGACCAACATCCGAATCGTAAATAGCGTCGTCTCTGTCAGGTTCTGTCATGCTTCTTAAGAAGGTCAATTAACCAGTTCTCATCTTTAATATCAATCCCCAATTCCTGCGCCTTTGTTAATTTACTACCTGCATTCTCCCCCGCAATCAGAAAATCGGTCTTTTTGGATACCGAAGATGATACTTTAGCTCCCAATTCCTCCAGTTTTTCTTTCGCCTCGTCCCTGGTGTAAGACTCCATGGCGCCGGTAAGCACGAAAGTCCTACCCTCCAGCGGCGTTTTCCTTTCGGCAACTTCTTCGCGAGGGAATTTTACTCCACCTTTCTTTAATCGCTGCAGAAAATCCAGATTCTTCTCTTCCCGGAAATAATCACAAATCGCTTTAGCAACCACCGGACCGATCTCATTCACAGACTCCAGATCATCGATACTCTGTTTCGAAAGCTTCTCAATTGATCCGAACTCCCTCGCCAGAACCGACGCCAGATGCTCTCCGACATTAGGGATACCCAGTGCGAAAATCAATGATTTTAAACTCGGCTTGCGCGATTCATCGATAGCCTTGAGAATATTCTCAGCCAGTTTTTCCCCCATTCTCTCCATTGTGAGAAGCTTTTCCTTATCCAGGAAATAAAGGTCTGCGGCATCTCTTATCAGTCCCTTATCCAGCATCTGTTCAGCTATTTTATACCCTAAACCGTCGATATCCATAGCGGGACGGGATATGAAATAGCTGATATACTCCCTTTGTTTGGCGGGACAACTGACATTGGTGCAACGGGTCGCAGCTTGCCCTTCCAATCGCTCGGTTTTTGCTCCGCATACCGGACATTTATCGGGCATTTCGAATTTCCTCTCGTTACCGGAGCG
>WJIR01000061.1 GCA_014730175.1 Candidatus Zixiibacteriota bacterium | reverse complement strand
TAGTTTTAGCAGGTTGCGGATTTCTACGTGTCGAAAGTATAAAACATGAATGCTGCCAAGTCAAGAATAAATTTTAATAGAATAGAAAATATTTGATATTAATTACAGTATTGTTGGCTGCAGTTTGAAAATACAGAGATAAAAAACAGGTCAGGAAATCAATCCTGACCTATCTATATAAAAGTGATTTTTTCCGGCTTTACTTCAGCAATGTCATCCGCTTGGTGACAACCTTGTCACCGGCGACCAATTTGTAGAAATATACGCCGCTGGAATGTTCGCCGGCGTCGAATTGTATGTTGTGGACCCCTGCGCCGGTAAAACCGTCCACCAGTGTCTGAATTTCCCTCCCGAGGATATCAAACACCGTCAGCTTCACCACACCCGGTCTCTCCAGTCCGAAACTTATTTTCGTGCTCGCATTGAACGGATTGGGAACATTCTGATACAGCGTGGTCTTTGATGGGATTATCTCATCATCATCAATGCCCGCCAATGGAAGCAGTGTTACCATTGCCTGCGATTCATCGGTCGGGACGCCGTAGCTGCCATTCAAGTCCCGTGCGAACACGGTGTAATAATAAGTATGGTTTAACTCCACTTCCCTGTCGATAAAACTCTCATCGCCACCGGCGTAAACTAACTCGCCATCGTTGACATCAGCCGGAAAATACTCTTCGTTCCGCACAAGCTCAGAAATATCGAAGCCTCCATCCCAGACCGGATCTGTCCAGTTCAGCACAACTGCATCCTCTTCCTGGAAAGCTTCAGCGCCTTTGACCACGAAACCGGGGCAATCGTAGCGGTTGAAGGCTATCTTCGACGGGAACCCTTCGTTAAAATCGGGGGAGGTGTTATCGCTCCAGCCGTCAAACACATGACAATCGCCATCGGGATAGCGCATAAAAGATGTGTTCTCCCCGTGATCGGATGACCAACCCACCTGATCCACCAATACATTTTGGGCATTGAAAAGGTAGATATTATCGCGATCAGCATTCAGCGACGAGAAAAAGGAGGGAGAATTATCCTCTCTAAGAGTATAGTAATGGTTAAGCTCCGTTCCGTTGGGAATGGTATATACGCTATTTCCCACGATTTTCCAACCGGCAATCGAGAAAGATCCGGAGCACATTTTATAGAGCTCGACGAAATCGCTGCTACCCCAATGGGAATTGACATTTATCTCATTTAATACCACCTGGGTATTTCCCCTGTCCGGTTCTATCAAGGGATTGGGATTGCCGGGAGTAGGTTGGAAATATAAAGTTGCATCGCCATTGCCCCACCAGAAATAACCATAGTCCTGTCCGATAGAGGTTCCGGGGGGCGGCGCTGGATGAGGTCCATATATTCCATATTTGAATTCCTGCATGGGCTCATCATACATCAACCACCGAATAATTGCGCCCTCCTCCGGGAAATTCAAAGCAGGGAAATCTTCCGTATCGAATACCAAATATTGACCCTCATCAATATAGCTATCCTGGCTGAATCTGAAAGTATCATTGTTACAGACAAGTACATAGTCTGATAAAGACAGGTTGTAGTCGGTCGAGATTTCGAACCAGTCAGGTTCTGTGGAAATCTCCGTAATTAAAACGCCCATAATAGGATTTGCGTTACCTATTGAAAACAGGAATAGCGAAAGGAAAAGGAACGAAAGGATTTTAATGAGTTTCATAATACACCTCCAAAAGAACTTCTTACTATTTAACTAAAAATAATCGAAACAAGTTATTCCAAATCCTTATCTCCATCCCAGTTTACTATTATGTCTCTATCAGGATAGAAATCTTTTCTGCTGAAAACGCACTTGCGCATTTTACCCTTCGTGGTATCTGAGTCGCAGGGATAATTTATTTCCGCTCCAGGAAGTTCAATTGAAGTATAGACTTCGTACTCCGCTAACTCGAACGGTTTGCCCCAGGCGGAGGTGGTGGTTAGGATGTATCTGGCAAGGTTGCCTTTAAGTTTCTGCCGGTAAAAGACCGTCATAACATTATTCTCGCCGGGCAGTAATTCAAGCGCGTAGGAAGCGAATGACCCGCTGGTATTTAACTTATAGTTTATTCCACTCTCCGTTAAACCGCAGCTGAATACAACCGAAACCGAATCGGGACGATGATGATACTCGTCAAGGGGAAACGGGTATATGATAGGGAACTTCATAGCTTTATCGCGCTTATTTCGAAAATAATAAATGCCCTCCACCTCAACCATATCGGGATACACCCACATAATAATTTTCTCCCGATAAAAATCGACCGGTTTACCGCTCTGCATTTCGCTTCCTTCCTGTGGGGTAACGAATTGGTCCTGAGCGAATACCGAAACGAAAAAAATAATGAGTAGATACAATGCTGCGATTGGGATTATAATGGTTATGATTTGAGGGGAGTTAGTATCCTTATCCATAGCGAAAATACTTATCCTGATAGATTGTTATACTCATATAAAGCCCCAGAGTTAACATATTTTATAAAAAAAATATATGATTTTCTCGATTTGCAATGAATGTGTATTTTAGAGTATCTTACCGTACTGATAGAAGAGAACAAATCGTAGGAATGGATTTCTTTTCATTGAACAGCTTTTCAGATTTCGGGAACATTCCTAATTCCGATAAGTTTATAGTGATTTAGAAATTGAGTATAGATTCATCCAAGTAAAGTAAGGAGGTTACCGCTATTATGGCGGAAGGCATTAGCAAAATAAAAGTTGTAATCGTTAAGGAAACATTTCCTAACGAGAATCGGGTGGCAATAATACCCGAAACTGTTACCGCCCTAACCAAGAAGGGTGTGGATGTAATGATTGAAAAGGGGGCAGGCGAGAATTCAAGCTACCAGGACGAACAGTATTCATCAAAGGGAGCTACAATAGTAGATGATCGCAAAGAACTCTTTGAGAATGCTGACGCAGTGC
>WJIR01000005.1 GCA_014730175.1 Candidatus Zixiibacteriota bacterium | reverse complement strand
GTGGTGAACTGCGAGAAATGCAAGGTCGATTTCCGATTGGTTGAAAAGAATGGCGATTGGGATGTAGAGCGGGTAAAGAAGTAAAAAAGCCGGATTTCTTCCGGATTCCGGCGGGAAAGGGATACTCGCGGGACAGGATTGTCCCGCCTGCTCCGTACCCGGTATCGCAGACACAAGTAAGCCTTCCGCAGCCCATTACGACATTTATAGCGGATAATTCATATTAAACACTAATTCGCAGCCGAAGGCTTGTCCTTAGGTAGTTCAAGTCAATAGGAATATTTACAGACTGTAAATGAAGATTCCAAAGAAATACCGGAAGCGCAAGGCTTCCGCTACCGGTGACCAAATTTATGAATAATACAGGTCAAAATTAATCCAGAAAAGATGTCACGGCACGTATTCCATTCACACATACCGCGTCATTGTGGATAGATAAGTGATGGCGTTGTCGCCATAGGAGTCTTTGATCTTATCCATCGTTTCACAGATACAGCTGAGTTTGCTCTCGCCGCTGGAGCGGAAAAGATCCTCCTGAAAGCTGTTATACGTGTCCCGCAGTTTGGAGACTGAAATCCCAACCAGTCTGATTGAGTCCGTCCTCTGCTTGTTTTCTTTCAGAAGCCTCATCGCCTGATGAAAGATCGCCGTATCAGAACGGATATATCCGCTGAGTGTTTTTGCCCTTGTGAAGGTGCTGAAATCCGCGTAACGGAATTTCAACGTTACCCGCCGAGCTTCGAAACCGGATTTGCGCATCCTCCTGCCGACTCGCTCGGAGAGCATCCGCAGGTTCGCCGTCAGTATCTCGACCGAAGCTGTATCTTTGGGCAACGTAGTTTCATGGCCGATTGATTTCTCATTTGGTTTCTGATAAAATGGAGTGACTTCCGTGTCGCCGACGCCGTTGGCGATTTCATGGAGCGCCAACCCTGCCACCCCGAAAAGCCTTTTGAGAAGACTTCTATCGGTCTTCGCCAGTTCGCCCACTGTATCGATCCCCACTTTCTCCAGCGCCTTGCCGGTAGCTTTGCCGATACCCCAAACCGCTTCCACCGGAAGATTCTCCAGAAATGCCGGCACTCTTTCAGGATGAACCTCGGTTAACCCGTCAGGTTTGTCCATCCCGGATGACATCTTGGCGATCATCTTGTTGGGTCCGATACCGGCGGAACAGGTTAAGCCGGTTTTGCCCTTTATGGCATCCTTGATTGAATTTACCATATCAGCGGGGGAGCCGTAACGCTGCCAGATACCGGATATATCTATAAACGCCTCGTCAATCGAAAACGGTTCAACGGTGGGCGAGAACTGCTTGAGCAAACTGAGAATCTCAACCGAAACCCAGGTGTATTTATGACCATCGGTCTGCATGAAGATTCCATGCGGACATAGCCGATAAGCCTCCGCCGAGGGCATACCGGATTTCACACCGTATACCCGCGCTTCGTAAGAACAGGTTGACACCACCCCCCGGTAGCCCGGCAGCCCGCCGATTATTACCGGCTTGTTTCTCAGCGCGGGATTATGCTGCTGCTCAACCGCGGCGAAAAACGCATCCATATCAAGGTGCACAATGGTTTTGTATCCTTCCCATCGAGCGGCAACTTTATCCGGCACTCCCCGAGGTAATCTCCGCTTGGGAGGAGGCTCAATCCCCTCTCCGGTCTCCTTATCTGAATGCTCCCTTTGAATAACGTGAGTTAGCTGTCTACCCTTGCCGAATGATCCGTTTGTCCCGAAGTGTCTGGACTTGACGCCATTAGCGCCCGCGTTGTTCTGTAACATTTATCCGGTTACCTCTGCTATCTGGATTTCTTAGCCCTTCCGCGTTCGGGCGGATCAACCCATATCCTGTCCAGTGTCCACGCCAGTTGCTGATCGTCATAAGATAATTGCATGAAGTTATCGCTTTCATCGATAACCGTGAAATGACGGATATTGAATCTTCCATTTGAGGATTTCCATTTCCCGGTAACCTGCATAACTTTGACCGGCTTATTGTTCCACTGGAATTTGATCGGCGTTATTTTGCCTTTGGTAAAAAGCGCTATAACATTGACAGCTTCGTTAATGTCCTGGTACATCTCGCACCTCAGTAAATCTCTCCAATTAGCCGTTTTTAAGGATCCTTCGCCATTCTTATCTTCCCTTGACTGCTGTTTCAATATACTGCACAGACGAGCCGTTGTCAATGATTATTATCGGTAATTTCTCTGATTTCTCTAACATCCGCACTAATCGTCTTGACAATAATCCCTCATCATTTTTTCTTAATTTCATGCAAATCATTGATCTGACTACGTCATACCTTGATGATTTTATTGACGATGGAAACAGGGGAAAATACGAAAGTTCATTTCCCGAGCTGTTCAATCATTATTATAAGTATTATTCTAAAAGGGATGCTAACATCGCGGTTGTCGAACCTGATATCATTGGTATCCGCAAGGGGTGGATTGAGAAATTTCTGAAAAGACTCGTTGCGATTCTCAGAGAATACCGGATCGATTCGGATATTTTTGATTTGGTTTACTTCATCGGCACCGGAGGTACAAATGGTCATGCGTTTCGGCATAATGGCAGAATGTATGTCTGGGCGCCGCTGGAAACTTATACATCCGAAAGCCTTGTGCAGATTTTTGTAACACACGAGGTTGCCCACGCAATTCATTATTATTTCAGCCCGGATTTTTATCCGGATACCGTAGATGACCAGATACGAATGTCCCGTCAACTGATAACCGAAGGATTAGCGACTTATTTGACAGCGAAATGGTTGGATATTCCCGATAAGGACTCACTCTGGGCGGATTATCTGGATGAGGATGAAGCCAGGAGCTGGATTGATAAATGCGAAAAAGAAACTCGGAATCTTCTTAAGGTAATCCATGATAATTGGCATGAAACCGAGCATAAACTGGAGATTTTCTATGCCTCAAACCCAGAGAATATATATCAATTTCGTGCAGGTTATTATATCGGATTGAGATTAATTGATGAATATACAAGACTGCATGATTTTACAACCATGGATACCTTAAAGCTATCGAGAAAGGAAATCGAATCCGGGATTTACGATTTGATTTCTAAAAAACTGGAATTGCAGACATTAGATTAGTCAGGAATGGTGGGGTTTTTTCTCCCACCATCTATATATCTGCTGTCCCCAGAAATAACATAAAACTGCGAGAAGCCAACCGGCGATCACGTCAACAAGATAGTGATAACGCAAATAAACGGTTGCCCAGAATAATCCCACAGCAAAGGGTAGAAATATCCAGGCAAATTTCCTTTCATATCTAAACGCAAACAACACCGCAACCAGAATTGCGGCATTATGCAGACTGGGAAAGCAGTCCCGCTTGGTGTATTCCCAATCGTCGAGTTTTTGCCTGATGGTTTGCGATAACTCCGAGCCGCCGATTTCATTGGTAAAGCTTTCGCTGATAACATAGCGAGGACCGATTGCCGGGGCTATTATGTACCCTATGTACCCAATAAAGAAACTCAAGAACATCGCTGCCGATAGTTTTCGAAAAACTTCATATTTCCCCTTGGCATAAATCAGAATCGCTAATACCGGCGGGAAAAAGTAGTACGTAGCATAAGATATGGTAGAGAATGTTATTAACGGCTCAAACATATAATCCTGCAATGAAACCGAAAGCTGCATGCCGAATAAGTATTGGTCCATCGCGAGCAATATATGATCCGCATCCTTTGGATTTAATGATTGGATCAAGACCGGGAGATTGGAATACATGACAAGGATGT
>WJIR01000060.1 GCA_014730175.1 Candidatus Zixiibacteriota bacterium | reverse complement strand
GCCACGCTGGTCGATAGCTTTCTCGAAGCCGGAGAGCATAGCATTTCCTGGGATGCATCATATTACTCCAGCGGCGTTTATTTCTACAGGCTGGAAGTGGGAGAGAGGTTTTGCACTAAACGGATGACATTTTTAAAATAGTTTGGATTATTCATAAATTTCCTGATCGGTAGCGGAAGCCTTGCGCTTCCGGCTCCTTTTTTTGCTCCAAATTCCAGACTGTAAATTGCTTGATGTTGTAAAATCCCCGAAGGACAAGCCTTCGGCTACGGTTTACTGGTTGTTATGAATTCTACGGGATAAATGTCGGCAGCAAGCTGCCGACCTACCCGCTCCCTCAGCCGTCCCGCGCTTCGCGGGACACCCTCTCCCATTGAATGGGCGAGGGAAAAAGGGAAAAAGAAAAGGATTTTAAAAAATGGAAAATAACCACATTATTTCCCTTCTCCCATTTAGTGGGAGAAGGGGACAGGGAATGAGGGAATACTAAGACGCCGGATGACCCAAAGAAACCGGGGGAGACCACATAAAGCAATGCTTGTAGGGTTTTTCCAGTCGGCTATCGACGAATTCCGAACTGAGCTCCTCCAACTATTTAGGGTGTTTTAGAAAATGTTCGGCCGTTATGGAACCCAGCCCCTCAATAATAAAGGAATAGTCCCGTATTAGTAATGGTGTCAATGAAAAAAGCGGAATATTCAATCAATTCCGCTCATCGCGATATCATCGTATCACAGCCGCGATTAATAAGATGGTTTGAGATGCTATTGGTTATCTGATGTTACTGCGTTTCCTTTTTTCGCAGTTGATGTACCGAGTATCTTATACAATCCGCAAAACCTGAACATGCCGGTTGCCAGAAGCACAATCCCGATCAGTCCCCACCAACTGCTATAGATTAAACCTAATGCAACAATGACCAGTCCGAGAATAATACGTATGGTTCTGTCGATATTGCCTACATTACATTCCATAAAAACCTCGCTTAGCTTTACTGTTTGTATTAATAACTCATTAAATTTAGGATGGTTCCAAGGGATCGATGGAATCGACGGGAGCGAGGGAGGCTACAAAAGGATCGCTATCTGACAGTAATGCAAATTATATAGCAACGTGTTTGGTCTAAAATCCTACATATATTCGTACATGACAAACTCCACTTGCATTCGTATAATATAAATCATATATTTTAAGTTTTGAGTTAAGATTCGGAAAATAAGGAGGATATGGAATTGGGAAAAATAATCGGAATAGATTTAGGCACTACAAATTCATGCGTGGCGGTAATGGAGGGCGGAGAACCGAAAGTAATACCAAATGCCGAAGGCGCGCGCACAACTCCGTCTATAGTCGCATTCACAAAAACCGAAGAGAGACTGGTGGGGCAGGTTGCGAAGCGTCAGGCGATTACTAACCCGGAAAACACCATTTTTTCGATAAAAAGATTTATGGGAAGGCGTCATAGCGAGGTTGCGGAAGAAGAGAAGCTTGTCCCGTATAAGGTGGTTGGCGCGGCTTCCGATGATTGTCGAGTGGTTGCGGGAGAGAAAGAATATGCGCCTCCCGAGATCTCCGCTATGATCCTGCAGAATCTTAAACAGACAGCGGAAGACTACCTGGGGCAAAAGGTCACCGAGGCAGTGATTACGGTTCCCGCATATTTTAATGATTCCCAGAGACAGGCGACAAAGGACGCCGGCAAGATTGCCGGACTGGATGTCAAGCGTATTATTAATGAACCTACCGCGGCGTCACTTGCTTACGGTTTGGACAAGAAAAAGGATGAGAAAATCGCCGTTTTTGATTTAGGCGGCGGTACATTCGATATTTCTATTCTGGAGTTAGGAGATGGTGTCTTTGAAGTTAAATCAACTAATGGTGATACGCACCTCGGAGGCGATGATTTCGACCAGAAGATAATCGATTGGATTGCAGATGAATTCAAAAAATCTGATGGTATAGATCTCCGCAAGGACAGAATGGCGCTGCAGAGGTTGAAAGAAGCGGCGGAAAAAGCCAAATGTGAACTTTCCTCCACCATGCAGACTTCGGTTAATCTGCCGTTTATTACCGCCGATGCATCCGGTCCGAAGCACCTGGATTTGACCCTAACGCGCTCCAAGCTTGAGCAGCTTTGTGAGGACTTACTCCAGCGCACTATCGGTCCCTGCAAACAGGCAGTTTCCGATGCCGGTATTGCCGCATCCGATATCGATGAAGTCGTACTGGTCGGCGGGATGACCCGTATGCCCAGAGTCCAGGAGATAGTTAAGGAGCTATTCGGTAAGGATCCCCATAAGGGAGTGAATCCGGATGAAGTAGTAGCGATAGGCGCGGCTATTCAGGGCGGGGTTCTATCGGGCGATGTCAAGGACGTGCTGCTGCTGGATGTTACGCCGTTGTCGCTCGGAATAGAAACCCTCGGTGGAGTGATGACTAAATTGATAGAGCGAAACACCACCATCCCCACCAAAAAGTCCCAGATATTTTCCACCGCTTCCGATAACCAACCCGCAGTTAGTATTCACGTTCTTCAGGGTGAGCGTGAGATGGCAGTGCATAACCGATCCCTCGGAAGGTTTGACCTTGTCGATATTCCCCCGGCTCCCAGAGGCGTTCCCCAGATAGAAGTAACTTTCGATATCGACGCCAACGGTATCATGAATGTATCAGCTAAGGACCTGGGAACCGGTAAGGCGCAGTCGATTCGGATTCAGTCGTCATCGGGATTATCCGAGGACGAGATCGATAAGATGGTCAAGGATGCGGAGGCTCATGCGGATGAGGATAAGAAGAAAAAGGAGCTGATTGAATCCCGCAATCGCGCGGATCAGGCGATATACCAAACCGAGAAAACCCTCAGGGAGCATGGCGATAAAATCTCCGATGACGAAAAGAAACAGATCGAGGATGCTGTTGAGAAATTGAAAGGAGCGATGCAGGCCGAATCGAAGGAGATCATCGACACTAAGATCGATGAGTTAATGAAAGTATCGCACAAACTCGCAGAAGAGATGTATAAACAAGCGTCGCAGGAGCAAGCGCAGCAGCAGACAGGTGAGGAACCGAAAACGGAAGGTGAACAGCAGACTAAATCCGAAGGCGAGGACAAGGGCGAAGGAACAGTCGACGCTGATTATCAAGTGATGGATGATGAAGAAGATAAGAAGGATCAATCTTAAATCAAGCTGTATGAGGCGATTGGTAAAAATAGGAGCGGAATAAATGCCGGATTTTGAACAGCTATCCGAACTGGCTTTGACTTATGCCGATAGACGAGGCGCAAAGTACGCAGATGTTCGCTTTGTGCGGACAGATTATGAAAACATCGAAGTCGTTAACGGCATACCGGAACTGGTGGACAGGAGTTTCGATTTCGGCGTCGGCATCAGGGTGATTGCCGATGGCGCCTGGGGATTTGCAGCCACCGCTGATGTTAGCTCCAAAGCCGTCCGTGAAACAGCATCGCTGGCGGTTGAAATCGCCAAGGCCTCGGCTAAACTCAAGATGGAACCGGTTGAGTTTCCGGCGATCCCATCGTTCATAGGACAATATACCACTCCGGTAACCGTGAATCCTTTTGAAGTGCCGCTGAAGGAAAAAATCGATTACATGGCGGAATTGTGTATTCTAATGGCGCGCACACAGGGATTGACGGAAACATCCGTCTCCATGAATTTCAAAAAGGAATTCCAGTATTTCGCTTCATCGGAGGATATAATTACTCGGCAGAATATTATCCATTCCGGCGCCGGTATCCAGTGCTCCGCAGGTAGGGGACATCACGGCCGTGCTACGCGTTCTTACCCTAACTCATCCGGTCAATACGAAAGCAAAGGTTACGAATTGATGAAGGAACTCCGGTTAGAGGAAAACGCTCCCATCATCGCCGAAGAGACCATCGCATTGCTCTCGGCAAAAGAGTGTCCGACAGGCACGAAAGACATTATCCTCGATGGCCCCATGCTGAGCTTACAGATACATGAATCAATCGGACATCCGCTGGAGCTCGACAGAGTAATGGGGCATGAAAGGAATTTCTCGGGTACAAGTTTTGTTACGCCGGACAAACTCGGTAAACTTAAATATGCCTCCGATATCGTGAATGTGGTCAATGACTCCACGGCATTTTTCGGGCTGGGCACGTTCGGCTATGATGATGACGGCGTTACGGCGCATCGCAGTGATTTGATTAAGGATGG
>WJIR01000002.1 GCA_014730175.1 Candidatus Zixiibacteriota bacterium | reverse complement strand
TTATGAGTGTTCCTTCGCTGATTGAGGTAAAAGGATCAATCTTGAAATACTCACAGATTTTTGCCACCTTTTCGCCCAGGATTATTTTTTCCTTATCCACAACCAAACCTACCTCCGACGCCTGAGCAATCTCTGCAAGACCACCCCATATACCACATTCGGTAGCATCATGCATAGCGGTCACTCCATCGTCCCTCACACCGACCTCCACCGCCGTTAGGGCATCTTCGACTACCGACATCTGGTAAAATATCGCCTCCGCTTCTTTTGAGAAATCTTTACCATACGCCTCCGAAAGCATATCCGGAAAAGTAACGGCAAACAAACCTGAAGCTTCGATGGCAGCGCCCTTTGTGATTATAATTTCATCGCCAACTCTTGCCATAGTAGGCGCGACGTATTTGTTCTTATCCCCGATACAGATTACGGTAGCCCCGCCGACCATCGGGTATTCACATCCCTCGTATCGTCCCGTATGTCCCGAGACAATCGCCATGCCGATTTTTTCGCATTCCCTGTGCATGGTTGCCCACATCTCCTCAAAATTCTCCCGGTTAATAGACATCGGAAGGTTCAAATCGATGGATATATATTGCGGCTGCAAACCGGAGGTTACCGCATCCGATGCTAAAATATGTATGGCAAACCAGGCGGAACGCTGCCACCCATAGGGCGGTACGATGAACACCGGATCGGTCGTGGAAACCATTACTTTTCCATTACCGAGATCCACTACACCGATATCCACCCCATTCCGCGGACCTATCAGCACATCATCTCTTTTTTTCCCCAATTGCGGAAGTATTACCTCATCAAATATCTCAGCAGAAATTTTCCCAATTTCCGGCATCTGCGCTTTCATATTCATATCTCCTTTTGGAAATTTTTCTTAAATTATTAAATGACAGCTAATCAACTAATTTATAGTGAAACTAACCAAAAAGCTAATAATTTGCTAACAATCAATATAATACAAATAATACCCTATTAAATCAATAGGATATTATGCGGGTAAGCCTTCGGCTACCGATTAATTCCTTTATGAATTATCCGGGTTATCTTAGTTTGGCAACTAAATACATATCCGGATTGTTTCGGAAAGAGTGAGATAAGTTATCCGGTTGATATCCTGCTTAAAATTGGTTAGCGCACAAAACCGTCCGCCAGGAGAAACTACTTTAACAGTGTTAATCGCCCCGTAACTGTATTTCCGTCAATTGATAACCTGTAGAAATATACGCCTGTTGCTTCCCGGGAGGCATCCCACGAAACCGAATGGCTTCCTTGTGACATACTACGATTCGTCAGCATCTCTACCGATTCCCCGAGGAGGTTGAATATCTCGAGCTTCACATTTGCCTGTTGAGGCAAAGCAAAGTTGATTTTGGTTGTCGCATTGAACGGATTGGGGTGACTGGTTACGAATATAAAATCCTTGGGCTCATTGTTTTCGGAGTGCGTAAACCAGTTGTTTAGTTCCCATCTTCGAACTGGGTTTTCAATCATGGAGGTCACCGTAAACGGGAAGGAAACCTGATCTGTGATATCATCAGGATAATCACCGCAAAGAGCGATATAATCATAGTCCCCCGTCGGAGCATATCCCGGCACATGCTGGACAATAGCTGCTTGAGTCAACGTTTGATAAGCTTCGATATAGATTTCATTAAAATGTTTCAGCGGCCCGTACATGCCATAATTGGGTACATCAAGCATTATCCACACATCGGTGTTTTGCGGTGTATCGGTGTTATTAGTAAGGGTGCCTGTATATGTGAATGAGCCGCCCGCCGGTACTAAAATCGGGGGATCATCCGGTATCATATCTATTGAAATAATTTGCGAACTCCAGCCGGAAACAGAAGCCATCATCCACCACCAAGCTTTCCCTTTTTGATAACAATTGAAACATTGGGAATGAGCGCAACCACATGATGGGCAATCATGAGTTTCGCACCAATCATAACACCAACCACAGGCATCGCTTTCATACGGGTAGAAATTACCATCAGGATCGTAGCTTTCTATATCCGCGAAATCGAACAGTACCTTTTCGTTGGCAACGCAATAGTCACGTATCTGATTGTTCCTCTGATAGAGATTCCCATCGGGACCTGTGCCGTCGAGATGACCCGTCATATAGATGAATGTAACATCGGGATATTGACCTTCGAGTTCATTCATCTTATCAAGATAAATATTGATTCCCTCTTCGGTATTATCGGAAACGCCCCCGCACCAGGAAAACATAGCCATATTACACTGCGGATAAGCATCCAGATATTGACGTGTATGAGCAACCCAGGACGTATCGCCGTTATGCCCCAGGTCATCGCTCCGTTCATAGAAGTAAGGTGGCGTGTAGACAGGATTTTCGTCTTCCAATAAATTGATTCCTGTCACTATCTGGCTTCCATGGGATGTATGAACATAATAGATATGATAATCATTAGTAATTGCGTTTATAACATCCTCAGGGATAAGCTCGAATTCCCCTGTTGCCAGATGATCGGCAATAATTGCATCGGCAAGCGTTATACTTGCCGGAATGAAAACCAAAGAAACAATTAAAAATAGAACCAACAGGTTTCTATTTGCAATCATGACTCCTCCTGTTTCAGATTGATTGGAATCTCCATTTTGATTTTTCAATACAAAGTTTAATCTGTTTGAAGACAATTCAATTCAAATTCGTTGAAGTATTTCTTAAATCCATTTCAATAATAGCATAAACAGAATACAATTCAAGGAAATTATGAAAGGCGGAAAATATTTCTGGCTTCAGGGAGGTTTAGATTTAGAATTTTTCAGTCTGATAGACTTGATTCGAATTTTGTAAGGAAATCCCGTTTGAACGAGTCAAACTCTTCCCTGTTTATCGCTTCCCTTATCCTGGTGATCAAAGTCAGATAAAAATGAAGATTGTGGATAGTCGTTAAACGGAGTCCAAGTATCTCATTGAC
>WJIR01000059.1 GCA_014730175.1 Candidatus Zixiibacteriota bacterium | reverse complement strand
GGTGTGCTGTCGATAGCACAGATGTATCCATACGCGCTTGGCGCAAACGTGGGAACCACGCTGACCGCGATTTTTGCGGCGCTGATAGCGGGAAAAGAAGCCGGGATGACCGTAGCGTTCGCGCATTTCTTCTTTAACTGTAGCGGGATGGCGGTTTTCCTGCCCCTCAGGAGGATTCCGATCGGAATCGCGGAGAAAGTTGCCGTGATCGCCGAAAAAAATCGTTACATACCGATACTGATTGTTATCGTGATGTTCTTCGTGATACCGTTTATCATTATCTCATTGACATAATATATACCGATATCGCGAGTTGCGAAAATGTCTGGTATTGCCCCGACTGCATCGGGACAGGAAGTTTCGCTGTTCCAAATGACCGAGGATATTGCCTTCGTATTGACTAATAGGACAGTAGGATATAGGATGGATTAAAACCTGTCGCAATTAAAACGAGTTTTTCTCGCCACGTTAAAGATAGTATGTGAGATAACATCAACAACTATCGACAAACCCCTTCATCATGATCATCATACTCAAATCCCAACCTTTAAATCGAATTTCGCTAATTAGGAACAATAGTTAATAGCATTTTGGTTTTATTATAAAGGAGGAGAATTTTATGCAATGGATTATTTGTTTGATGTTAACTATCTTATTGTCGAATATGGCATTAGCCGAAGATTCTTTCATCTTTCAAGCTGAGAGCGTAATGCAGGCGGTTCCGGTGGATAGCGGAGGCTTTTTCCATGCCGACCTTGTTAACACGGGGGATCAAGAGGATATATATACTGTAACGCTCACAAGCTTCATCCCCGAAGGTTGGCTTACTCTTTTCTGTACTGATTCGCTTTGCCTGTTCGATTCAACCGATTTAACACTGACACCCGATGAGCATGAATCTATAAAACCTGAGATTTTTCCTCAGACGATACCAGGCAATGGTGCAGTGATAATGAGAGTGGTCTCCCACAATGATCCTGATAACACGGAAGAAATCGAGTTCAGGATCGTAAGCGGATATGAGACTTTGCTGATTAATCATGGCGCGGAGGAGAATCAATATCGGGGTTATTACGAGGATATACTCTTCGATGCCGGCTTTGGGCACAATTTCTGGGATGTCAATTTCTCAACTTACCTAACTGAAGATCTTATAAATTTTGAAAATCTGATAATATATTCGGGCGACCAGGAAGGGGAAGTGCTGGATACCTCGGAAATCGACATCCTGACCGGCTTCCTCGAAAATGGGGGTAAAATACTGTTTACGGGACAAAACCTCGCATCTTCGCTTCAAAATGACAACCTGCTTGAAGATATTCTCAAGCTTCAATTCCAGGATGTCTACTCCGGGATATTAACGGTGGAGGGCGAAGACGATGATCTCATTGGCGACAATCTTAACTTTGCGATAGAGGACGGAGAAGGGGCGGACAATCAAGATGCTCCCGAGTCGATCGAGCTTCTCTTCGGAAGTCTTCCTGTTTTCCATTACGAAGGAGAGAAAACCTGCGGTGCGAGAATCCAGATCGATGGATACAAAGCGGTTTTCTACTCTTTTGGACTGGAATCGGTCGAAACAGGCGAGTTGCGCCTTGATATCCTCTCGAGGACGCTGGATTGGTTCAACGAGGAGACCTCGGTTGATGATCCTGTCGATTCCGACCTGATACCCGAAGAGTATGTAATACTGAGCAATTACCCCAATCCGTTTAATTCCGGCACCACGATAAAAATCGCTTCGGAGAGTTTTGCCCCCGTAGGCGGAAGTATCGAAATCTTTAACCTTTTCGGACAGAAGATCAAGGAGTTGACGGTGGCAAAAAATCAGGCGACAGTCTCATGGGACGGTCTGAATACTCAAGATGAACCGGTTTCGTCAGGAATATATTTGTACAGATGGATTTCTAACGACTCCAAGTCAAAGTTGCAGAAGATGTTACTATTAAAATAGGAGGTTGGTTTATGAAAGCGCCAATACGGATATTAATGTCAATTGTATGTGTTATGTTTTTGCACTCATTTGCCGTATCAAGCGACAATATGGATCATCTGGGAACATTCGATCCGAATTTCTTCGCCGAATTGACCGATTGCGAATACCGCTCGGATACGCTTTTCGTGATGGGCGTGAGCGGTTTCAACATCGTTGATGTTCACGACCTGGAAAATCCGGAGCTTATAGGAAGATATACACCTCCGGGACATCCCTACACACGCTTCTATCATGCGGCGGTCGGCGAGAGAACTGCCTATGGTTTCGCCCGAGATGATGGAATATTCGTAGTTGATTTCAGTATACCGAGCCAACCACAATTGGTTGAAACATACTTCCAGGACAGCACTCCCCCTGAAGATGGACAGATTCACGATGGCTATCTTTACGTAGCGACACATTCCGACGGGGTCCAGATATTTAAGGTTCGTGATGATGGTTTGCTAACCTGGAAGAACAGCTACACCGACGTAGAGAATGCTACAGCGTTGAAGGCTATAGATAATCTGCTTTATGTTGCCGATGGCGCCGGAGGAGTCCTGGTTCTGAATATATTTGATAGGATATCACCGACGTTTGTTTCGCGTATTGCAACCACTTCGGCAGCACAGGATATCGATTTCAACGGGGATTACGGTGTAGTCGCCGTAGGCGCACTTGGTGTTGATGTGATAGATTTCTCGGACCCGTTTAATCCTCAGTTTCAGTCTAACTACGAGGGGGTGGGTTCTGCATTTAACCTGACCGTCGATGATAACCTGGCTTATGTGGCGAGATGGGATAGAGTCGAGATAATCGATGTTGCGGATCCGCAAAATCCGGTATTAGCTGGCTGGGAGGATACTCCAACTCGTGCGATGGGACTTACAGCCAAAGATTCCATTGTCTATGTGGCTGATTGGGCTTTCGGCGAAATCTATAAGTTCGGTGAGGGAAACGACCAGGATATTTATATAGATTATTCATTTTTAAACGTGGGCTTTGCTTCACCGAACGAGCAAATCGATACAATCTTCACCGTTGAAAACACGGGTGGAAATATACTAAATATCACGGAAATATCTTCAAGCAATCCGGAGTTCACGGTCACGCCCACCTCGGCGCATATACCGGAGGATGTGTCATTTGATTTCGGTATTTCATTCATGTCCCCGGACAGCGTCTATACAACATCCGATATTTCCATTCATTCGGATGATCCTGATGAAGAGATTGTCAGGTTCAGAGCTTCCGCCAACGGTTCGGGACTTTTGGAAATCGGCGATCCGGCGCCTGATTTCACCTACATGGCGCTGGATAGCATGGAGTACTCTCTTTCAGATTATCTCGGCAAAATAGTCGTGTTAGCCTTCTTTGCATCCTGGTGACCGGTATGTGGTCCGGAGTTTTCGGACTTAGAGACTTCATTCTGGCAATACTACGATAGAGACAAAGTAGTGGTCTTGGGACTAAATAGCTGGGAAAGCGAAGAAACAGTCAGAGAATTTGTGGAACAGTTCGGCGTAACATTTCCGGTATTGTTGGACGGCGAGTCCTACAATGAGTATCGTCAGCCCGGGATCTCACCCTATCCGTTGGATTACATAATCGACAGAGACGGACTGGTTGCATATTTCAAAACGGAATACGATCCCACCGAAATGCATGCAGTTATAGATTCGATTCTATATGAGCTCGATTCCGACGAGCCTGAAGAGAGTGTCCCGCATGAATTCGAATTGCTCAACAATTACCCTAATCCTTTTAATGATGACACCAATTTCCGGTTTATTGTTAATAGTCGGGTATATGCCGAACTTACGGTTTATGACATTCTCGGGCGTGAAGTTGAAAGGATATTTGCCAGTACGGTCAATCCCGGTATCCGTTCGGTTAAATGGAAAGCGAATTCTAATGATAGGCAACTCGGTTCGGGAATCTACTTTTATAAATTGGAAGCTGGTGAGAACTCGGCAGTCAAGAAGATGCTGTATCTCAAATAGGATAGAGATGCGTTAGGGAGTGATATCCTAAACCTGGACTTTAAGCCATTTCCCTTTGCGGAACCAGATGAAAAAGAGTGATGCGGTCAGAACCGAAGCGGCAACCATCGCCCACCAAACGCCGTTCTGGTTGAACTCCATCACTTTAACTGCCAATAGAATAAACGGAATCTGAAATCCCCAGGAACTGAGTATAGAGAAAAACATGGGAGTTTTATTTTCCCCGGCGCCGGAGTAGATCATCTCCATGGTTATCTCCATCCCGATTGCCGGCATAGCAAGCGCGAATATCCTTATCAGCGTGATACCGAGAGACACCAGCGGTTCTTCGGTAAAGAAGAAACGAACGATTATGGGGGCGCCAACAAAATAAATGGCGCCAAAGCTTCCCATCAGCGCTACAGCGAATATCAATGCCGTATTTGCCGTTTGTTTGGCTCGTTCCAGCTTGGCAGCGCCCAGTGTCTGCCCGATAAGCGCGGCTAAGCCCAATCCCATACCGACAATAACCGTTATGCCCAATGCGGATACCCTCGTGCCCATACCGTAGACCGCCACCACCGAAGTACCGAAAATCGCGATGATCGGCATTATGACCATCCGGGCTAACGAGAACGAGATCGAACTTATCCCGGACGGGAATCCGATTTTCATCATTTTCATCATCCGGCTTACATTTACCGGCACCTTTCCTCTAACATACAATCTGACGCTGGTAAATCCTCCGTAGAAAATTATCATTCCTGCAATAAAGGTGTAGCTGTAAGCAATCACCGAAGACAGCGCCGCGCCCACAACCCCCATCTCCGGGAAAATCCACCAGCCGAAAATCAGGAAAGGATCGAGGATAAGATTAAGAATCACCCCGCTGACCATTAAAATCATAGCCTTATTCGGATCGCCGACTCCGCGCAATGCAGTGTACATCGTGTAGCTGGAGAAAGAGAAGCCAATTCCTATCAGTTGAACAGTTCCGTAGTCGAAAGCTAACTCCAGGACCCTTCCTTCCGCTCCCAACAAATCCAGAGCAGTGCTCAGTAGAATATATCCTATTCCTCCACAAGCAATTGCCAGCATCCATTTCAGGAGAATAGCATCTTTGATAGCGGCTTCGGTATATTCGATATTCTTTTCGCCATATCTCCTGGAGATAACTGCCACGGAGCCGGCGCCGGCAATCATATTGGATGAAGATATTACCCAGTAAAAGGAGAAGAATATGGTTATGGCGGCGACGCTTTCCGGTCCCAGCTTAGCAACCCAGAACATATCAACCACATCGTAGAAATTCGAGGATGCGAATCCTATCATCGAGGGTAAACCCATCCTCATTATGGAGCCGATAATACTGCCTTCAGTGTGATCGCGGTAATTCAAAAGCTCTTTTAACTAAGGATTAATTATCATTTTATGATTAACGAGAGAGGATATTTTCCAGGAGCTCCTTGGAATCTTCAAGATACTGATTAGCTTTCTCCACATCGCTGATTTTCAACTCCAACGAGATCCCTTTTCGAAGATTCTCGATAGCCTTTTCGGTCTTATTTTGATTTTTCTGTGCAACTGCTATCTTGTAACGCAACTCCACTTCCGCATCAGGATGGTAGAATTCCGATTCCTCAATCGCACCAAACAGTTTCTTGTACATCTCCTCACAATTCCCCCATTGTCCGAGTTGCGCATAGCCGTCGGCTAACCACCAAAGCGCATAGGGGTCATCCGGATTAACATCCTCAAGATATTTAAACCAGACCTCGAACATCTTCTCCCACTCTTCTATTTCGTGGTACACCCGGATCAATGCATATTTGACTTCGCGCTGAGAGTATTTACCCTTCTCGGCCGCTTTCCACATGTACTCAATCCCCTGCTGACGTTTATCCGAAAAAAACGGCAGCCACCAAAAAACCTCGGTTTTAACCGAGCGCCAGAAATCATAGGATCCCAAACCATAGTAGATATCGAAATTAGTGGAATCCATCTCAAGCGCTTTCTCAAGTTTTCCGCGCGCCCTGGCGCCATCTTTGAACGCTCCCCACCAATCCCCTTGTTCGGATTTGTAAATTCCTCTGTAGCCCAGAGCGCCTCCGTAGTAAAAATAATCCTCCGCGGTTGCATCGGTGGCATCGTCGCGCTTTTCACCGAATGTAACCGCGGAATCTATGTAAGCCTCGAATAGTGGACGATAAGTCGGATTTCGATATTCGGTGATTAACGCCAAATAGGTAGCTGCGATATAAAAATAGGGCATCGGCGTTCCCGGTCTCATCGGACGTACATCCTTGAAAGTCTCCACAGCTTTTAGAAATTGTTCATTATGAACTTGTTCTATCGCCTTGAGAACGATACTATCCACAACCGCATCTTCTACAGCGTAAATTTCGGAGACGCAGGTAAGTAAAAACAGGATAAGAAATAAACTCGAAAATATGGTTTTCATAGAAATCCCGAAAAATAAAATGGGTATAGATGTAACGCAAGTATTATGTTAGTTACTGTAGAAAACCATGAAAGTTTCAATAATATGAAGTTAAGAGGAAATAACCGGTAGAATCCGGATAATTAATCCTGATAATTTATAAAAAACAGGAATCCGTAGCCGAAGGTTTGTCCTTCGGTTCATTCATTTCATAGAATTCATCGGCTTACGTCAGGTCAGGCGACCTGGCGCCGCCTGAAGCGAATCCCTTAATTTCCTCTCCCGTTTAGTGAAGCAGGCCGGATTCCGAACAAGCGTAGCGAGTGAGATATCCTATATTCAAACTAAAAGCAAAAAACTAACGACTACTTCAGCAACATCATGCGCTTGGTGAACATTCTTTCCCCTGCAGTCAATCGGTAGAAATAGATGCCGCTGGAATAGTTTGATGCGTCAAAGGTCACCGAATACTCGCCTCTTTTCCTAAAGCCGCTCTCTAAAGACGCTACTCTCTGTCCCGCGAGATTATAAATATCCAAATTCACGATACAAGCTTCCGGGAGTTGATATGTGATTGCAGTCGTGGCATTAAAGGGATTTGGGTGATTCCTCGATAAGAAGATATCTGTCCGACTAATACACAAGTCTTCTTCGGTATCCTCTAATAGTTCCCAATCGGCGGCGCCATTAAGGAGTGACGGGACGACAACTGTAAAATCAAACCACGCCGAATCGCAAATGAAGGGATAATTGCCGCAGTAAGCTATATAACGGTAATTTCCTACCGGAGCATCATCGGGGACATTTTGGGTTAGATTTCGTGTCAGAAACTGCTGGGGCTCCAGCGGTTCTGTCCCTTCAATGAATCGGAGTTGGAAAAACTCACCTTGATAAATCACACCGATCCAGAGATCGGACATCAGCCAGGCATCTGACGGATTTGCCAATACACCCAAGTAATTGAAAGATCCTCCCGGCTGTACGAGTATCGGTTCATCGTCGGTAATCATCTCCACTTCACAGCAATAAGCCGGCTCCCACAGTTTCATTAACCAGAAATCCCCGCCGGATCTGCCTGCGGCAGCGAATTCGTTTGGAGCTGTCTGTTCTATTGCATGTAGTTCGCTGGATTCGGTTCCGGTCGGGTATAGTCTCCCCCACAATAAATTCCCCTGGAGGTCAGTTCGCACTAAACCGGCTCGATATTGGACTCCCCCGAATCCATAGCCGACCGCAATAAATCCACCATCGGGTGTTTGCAGCAGATCATAAGCATTATTGCGCCGTGGGAGCGCTCCAAACCGGCGGGTCCATACTTTATTTCCGGTAGGGCTGTATTTGAGCAAGTGGAAACCGTCGTGATACTGGCGGTCACCGGTTGCTTCCAATCCGAGAGCAATATATCCGCCATCGATAGTCTGTTTTGCGCATGTAAAGTACTTGTACGGCTGGTGTAGCTCTACCGAGAACCAAACGGTATCACCATAAGTGTCTGTTTTAGCTATATAAGCCCGTTCCCATCCGTACAGGTAACTATAACCGGCGACAATATATCCGCCGTCGGCGGTTTGCTCGATAGAATTAGCGACGTCATAATCAGTCCAGCCATAAGTTCGTCTCCACTGAATGTCCCCAT
>WJIR01000058.1 GCA_014730175.1 Candidatus Zixiibacteriota bacterium | reverse complement strand
GTATAGTGTCGGGTTTCTCCATTCGGCTATCGCCGAATTCCGGAACCCGACCTACTTGACGCCTCGTGGGTTAGACAATAGACATGCTTATCTCTACGCCTTCGGCTTCGAGCTAAGCATGCCACCCCTACGCCGCACCTGATGCCTTTTCTGTCGGGTGGGGGCACCCGACAGCACAACCAAATCCGAGGACGAATACCGCACACGAAATGTCACTTTGCTGTAAGGTGGTGGCACGCAACATCACCCCGCATAATACCATCAGCGCTGGTGCGTCTACCAGCCTCAGGCTGGTTAACCATGCGGCGCTAAAACCTGCTACCTAACTCGAAATGAGTACCAGTGAGTACGCCATAACTGGCCGCCCGGCTCCCAGATTGCCATCGAATAGTAATATCTTCCACCTTTGCAGATGCGATATTCTTTGTCCTTACCATCCCAGACAATTACCTGGGGGACTCTACCGCTTCCCTGAAAAACGCGAACCGATTCTTCCTCTATGTTTTCGAGAGTTGTAGGTTTGGGACGTTTTTTGTGTACGTACAATTTCCATAGCGCAGGTTTAAAACGGATCCCTGGTTCCATCAAGAACATATACTGCTTCCCCGCCGACGATGACAGATCTTCGACCCGTGACTGGATGTTCATCTTTTTGGCTTTATTCTTCGAGGGGGGAACCGTTACATATTCCTTGGTATCCACGCCTTGATTCGAAGTATCGGAATCCCGGCGGAAATCCGGTTTTGCCTTTAAATCGGCATATTCCTTTGAGATTTGCTCCTCGCTGGGGGCTTCTTCCTCTACATCCGCAAACGGTATGGAAGATTCATTGTCGTCAAATCCATAGATCACCGACAGCGTATGGTTGCCGGTGGTGATACTTGGGCCGCTATAAGGATATTCGCGATAGGAATAATCGAATCTCCAGTGAGTCGTGTATCGTTTCAATAGGAACGATAGTCCAAAGCCTAAATATTGCGCCGACTCGCCATAATCTTTCGTTATCGTATAAGATCCTCTTACGGCGAAACTCATGGGATTATCAAAGCTGAACCATTGTTCGACCCCAAATGAACCCAATCCGTAGGTTTCTCCGACATTGTCGAGTTTTTGATTTTTGAAACCGGTAGCGACAACGAAATTCGTGGGGCGCGAGTAATCCTGCCGTTCATAGAGTGCGGAGACCCTCACACCGCGATCGAAATACTGCTTTACGCCGTTGTATTCAGGCGATAGTTCACTCTGTAGAATGTTTTCGACCATCAATCCCAGGTTAAAATTCTTGCGGATTTTATAAATTGCGCCGAGGTCGAAGTCCATTGCAGAGCGTTTGCCATAATTGGATTCGAAGTGATATTTGGCGTTCAATCCCGCGGATAGTTGCGGATTTATCATTCGAGCGTAGCTGATAGTAAATCTATTGGCGGTATTAAGTATAGTATTGGATGCTAAAGAGCCGAAACGCATGTAATGAAGAGCGAACGTTCCCACATTCTCCTGATGCTTATACCCGCCTAAGAATCCTGTGAAAGGATTTTCATCCGATGGCATTCCATAGGTGGTTAACCGGTTAAAAGCGCCGGATGCTTGATAGCCCTTTAGAAAGCCTATACCGGCAGGATTGTAATAGATCCCGTCGGCATCATCAGCCAATGCGGCAAATCCGTATCCCAGCGAAGTTCCTCTGGCGGAGGCTCCGTAATCCGAGCTTGCCGAAGATGCATTCATCAATGCAAACAGTGCAATGAATGCCAAGCTCAAGATCTGACATTTCTTAATAGTAAACATATCCGTCCCCTCGTTCTAAAAAGTAAAGTTCATCCCGACCTCAAAACCCGAGGTCTGATCTTCTGCTTCCTCTATATTATTCAGATTATTTATATCCTGATACCATCCCGATACGAATAACCGGGTATTGTAAAACGTTAAATATTCTAAGAATATTCGCACTTCATTTGCCTTTTCGACCACACCGGTGGGAAAATCCTCTTTGAAATTATCGGTATATAACCAGGGCGTATCCCATTGATTTTCCACCCTTCCTTCACCGCGGCGAGTTGTGCTTAACTCAACCGAAACCCATATACTACCGGCAGGACGAAATACGATTTCTCCTGTCAACTTATCAACATCGTTTCCCAATGGATGTCCGATATAATAACCGCGGTTAATATATCTGTTTCGCGGTTCCGGCTGATTGTAAGTGCGATTGGTAATCCGTACATATTCCAGGCTCAGGTCAAACAATGGCAATAACGGAAGCCCGGAGCGATAAATACCGAATAACATCGCATATTCCGCCGGCTCATCATCCATTTTTGATTTATCTTCTATCTGAAGATCATCTATCATAAATTCGCCATAAACCTCGGTGGCAGCAAACGGTCTCCACCGGAAGTCCGTTCCTATTAATGTATTATCGTCACGGGACTGGTTTAGTTGAGAACCGTGCAAGAAGAATAACGGAATTGTATAGTAGATTTCAGGATTTCGTCCCTCGCCTCCGTAGATTACAACTTCTGATAATCCAAAAATGAGATTTTCAAACGGCATCCAGATTAATCTATGTCCCGATAAATAGCGTTCATTGTAGGTTCCGAGCGAATCCTCATACGGATCAAGCACAAAGGTAAATGTTTTGATCTTCAGGTTATATCTTAATGCATAAGTGAACTGCAATCCGTCATAAGGCATTGACCTGCCGCTTAATATCAGGCTGCCGGAATTCCCGCTTCCCCATTTCATTCTTTGTCTGCCCAGTTTTAAATGGAGTCTTTCAGTTGTATACGCTCCGTAAACGGTGCTTCCGTAGCCACCGAATCCGCTCCATTTTTTGCCCTGATAGCGGGGATTATCCTCAAGTGAACTTGCTATGGTGTAACGGGATATAAAGCTAAACCCTCCTGTTTTATATTCCAAAAGCGGGTATAAATCCCACTGGAATTCGGCTTCATCTTCATCAATAACGCCGGTTCCGATATCGGCCCCGAAGGTGAGTTCTTCCGAATACAGATGATCTTTGATTCTCATCCTTAAATATTCGTAAGCCGCTTTTCCGGAGGGAGAAAGTCTATAAGGTTCCAGTGATTCCAGCTCATTTGCTAACTTTTCGAATCTGTATGGGGAATCGTAGAATTCGAAATAATCAAGCCAACCTTGATTGCGTAAAACTTCGACAGCGCGATAGATTCCGCGGTAATTGGATTCGTTTAAGGGGATATCCTCTGAGAACGACCCGAGTTCAGGGAAGGATAAAGCTGAATGGGTGATAATGATTATAAATAGGCAAGTAATATATAGAATCTTAAGTCTCAATTTCATAAATAACGAACTCCTTATTCGGCAATGCTGCAGTTTTCGAACATCTCAGCCAGGTCCTTATTAAGCGGGATATCTTGAACTTTCGAATTAATCTTAGTACATGATATATAGAATTCCTGAATCAACTCCTTGAATGCTGATTCCAGCTTGAAACTATCATTTACAAGAGGGTGGTTTAAAATTGCGCATTTGCCAGAATTATCGATGTACAAACCTTTTAAGAAGCCATAACGCTCAATCAAGCGATCTCGGTTTTTCTTTAGTTCCCTGGATGCTATATATCTGCTGGAGAGTTTGCTGATCTTCTCGCTCAGTTCATTTAAGCCGTCAACAAGCTTCTTTTCGATATGAAGATTATATGGCGCTTGTGCGGTTTTCGCTTTTGAGGGAGTTCTTGAGGAGAAAAGCTTGGGAAGTTGTTCGGTTAACCGCTTTCTGATGAAATTACCATCGGCATTATTGTCGATCAGCAAGAGTATGATTAAATTCCTTTCGATAAGAATCATTATGAACTTATAAGTAAAGTTGATCGTCAATAATCCCTTATCAAATCCGAATTCAGTTAAGCGATTCAGTCGTTCCGTCAGATCATCGATATCTTTCGGGGTGTATTTGATAGGGAAAAGGTGATTCGGCATTTCCTCATCGTAGGAAGTTACCATTATCCCTTCAACGCCTGGAATCGATTTTATGCTCTTAAGGAAATTATCCATAATTACTGGCTAACTCATTTAGTTGTTTCAGCAGCGCCTGGGAATTTTCGGTCTTAAATATAAATTTCATAGTGGCAACCTCTGTCCAACAGAAATTTTCCTCAGGGGTCTTTAGATTCGCATCATGGAACGCACCGCATCCGAATTGCCTTGAGAGGAATACTCCCATGCCGAACATATCCGGTAACTTATCTCCCGCTCGATTCTTCCAAAATTCGGAATCTCGATAAAGTATCTCACCCGCACTGTTCAGAACTTCCACCAAAACGCTATTATCCAGATTTTTCGCAGCTTCTATAATATCCGATGTCTGGTCCTTTTTGAAGTTTATCGGCTCTGACAGCTTGAAATTATCCAGATTACCGGATTCGACATTTTTACGCGTGTCTTCATATATCTTCTGATGCTGCACATTGATCAATCTCTCGAGATCCCGGAAACCCTCGGAGGTGGAATATGTCTTTTGCCACTCTGTAGCCTCCTTGAATAACACAGCGCCGTTCAGCATCACGGACGTAATTACTCTACTCGAAGGGAATGAACCAAACTCGGTTTGAACATGAATAATACCTTCGGAGGTCCTTATCGATGATAACCGGCCTCCGGGAGGAGCCTGTATACTCTTTTGGGATCGATCCATCTATTTGCTTCTAATGCGATATTACTTAATCAACTATGCTAATTGAATTATCGGATTTATTGGTATTTTCCTTGAGGACGTTTCCTACTTGACAATATTGACAACATTTAGTATTATTATGAAGAATAGGTAACCCCTGATGTTTCTACGGAAAGTGGTATTTCAACTGATTGCTAATTCATTCTTATCATTGAAAGGTATTACTCTCAGTTACATAGATTTTACTCGGCAATTGCTGTCCCACGCCATTTATGGCTATTCTTTTGGAATTAAACGATCTTTCTAAAAAATAAACTCAATTTAAAAAGGTATTGTAATGAAACATTTACTGACAGTTCTGGTGGTTATTCTATCATTAACCACCATGGCGGCGGCGGAACAAGTTCAGGTTCAGCCGCTTGCAGAAGATGTAATGGTCACCGTGGAGGAATCGAACCCATCCCGTATCGTGGTTCGCTTCGATATCGGCGCTTTTGATAAAAGAGCGGTCGATATCAACGGTGATACATATTATCGGATTAAGTGTGCGCGCGAAGGTGTCATGTCCAATAAGGGCGAACCGGCTCTACCGCACATCAACCGCAGTGTTATCATTCCGGATAATGCTAAAATGGCGGTTAAAGTCCTTTCGTCGGAATACAAGGATTATCCTTCCACGCCGATAGCTCCATCGAAAGGAAATCTTAAACGTAACGTAAACCCGGAAGATATACCATACGAGTTCGGCGATGTTTATGGCTCTGGCAGTTGGTACACAAATGAACTGGTGAGTTTAAGGGATCCCCATATCCTGAGAGATTTACGTGGTGTAGTCATCGAGCTTTACGCTTTCCGGTATCATACCGGTGATCAAACGCTAAGAGTTTACAGTTCCGTGACGGTGGAACTCAGCAGTATCGGAGCAGGGGAAATCAATGTGCTGAATCGCACCAAGCCGCTGAGCTCAGTAGTGCCGGAATTCGATAACCTCTATAAGCAAAGATTCTTAAACTACGATTCAGGCGTCATCCGTTATAATCCGGTTCCCGAAGGCGGCAGCATGCTGATTATAACCTATGATGATTTCTACGATTCCATGATGCCGCTGGTGCAATGGAAATTGCAGAAAGGAATACCCACAACAATGGTGCGGGTATCGGAAATCGGAAACAATCCAACCTCGATCGGTAATTATATTCAAGCTTTTTATGATACCACAGATCTGTGCTGGGTCCTTCTGGTAGGCGATATAAATCAAATTGCGTCACCTACTGCGTGGTGGGGCGCGGCTGATCCTACTTACGTGAAGCTTGCCGGCAACGATGACTATCCCGATGCCTTTATTGGTCGTTTCTCCGCGGAGAATAATAACCACGTGTTGACCCAGGTTCAAAGAACGCTCGAGTATGAAATGGAATCTATGTCGGGCGATTGGTTCCATAAGGGAATGGGAGTTGCTTCCAATCAGGGTCCCGGCCACTATGATGAATATGATGATGAACACATGGATTACATCCGGGACGATCTTCTTGCTTATACTTACACCGAAGTTGACCAGATATATGATCCGTATGCTACGTCAGCGATGGTTACCAATGGTCTGCATGATGGTCGCAGTATCGTCAATTACTGCGGACACGGTTCGATGATTTCATGGGGAACCACCGGTTTTTCCAATTCCAATGTTAACGCTCTTCAGAATGTCGGCATGCTTCCGTTTATGATAAGCGTTGCCTGTAATAATGGTGAGTTCGACAGCGGAACCTGTTTCGGCGAGGCATGGCTCAGAGCCACTTATAACGGTGCACCGACCGGAGCATTGGCTGTTTATATGTCGTCAATCAGCCAGTCATGGGATCCTCCCATGTATGGGCAGGATGAAGCGGTTGATTTACTCGTCGCCGATGCTATGAACACTTTCGGTGGATACTGTTTCAACGGTTCCTGCCTGATGATTGAAATTGAGGGCATGGATGGTGTGGAGATGTATGATACCTGGCATATATTCGGCGATCCTTCCGTGCAGCTTAGAACTGACACACCGCAGCCCGTTACGGTTAATCACCAGGGCGTAATTCCATTCGGGCAGAACTACTACAATGTGGAAGTCCCGGGTGTTTCCAGGGCATTATGCGCCCTTTATTACGAGGGAACCCTTTTCGGATCTGCCCATACCGATGGTAACGGAAACGCTACGATCACCCTTGATGGGGGGACGCTTCCCATTGGCGCCGAAGTACTCCTGACCGTCACTGCGTACAACAAGCAAACACATACTGAAAATGTCCCAGTGATAACCGAGGGATGGGGCGCTATCGGTGGTCGCGTGACTGATGAGGTCACCGGAGACGGACTCGCCGGAATGATCACCGTTACCAATCGTGATCCTCAGATCGTCGGCAACTGTAACGATCAAGGCTACTACCTGATATACGTACCTGCTGATTCAATATGGGATCTGCGCGCAGAACATACCAATGAATACCTGCCTTCATTCGCGCAGGTAATGACCACCGAGGACGATACGGTGATGCAGGACTTTCAGTTGGAGCCGAAGGTTGAGGTGATATTGCGGGCGTCGTTCGGGAATCCCGAGGATATCGCATACCGCACCTTCTACTTCCGCGGAAGCTGGAACGATGACGGTTTCTAC
>WJIR01000057.1 GCA_014730175.1 Candidatus Zixiibacteriota bacterium | reverse complement strand
TTCCCGCAAACGAAATAGTCGTTAGCAGAGTTACTGCCAAAAGGACTTCAATTAATTGTCTCATGATTTCATTCTCCTCTTTAGATCTGAGTTAGAAATTGCTTACTAATCGAATGTTATCTCCATTATCACCTCCTTCCATCTGAAATCGCGCTGTTTGACTTGCTCAAGTTTCCACATTTTCTTTACCAGTTTTTTGTCATTCTACATGCATTTGGTAGTAGCAGAGCGATTCCTTACAACGGCAGGTGAAAAAATCCAAGTTACACGAGATTCATCTTCAGATTAATGTTGCGTTTTGATTGCTTCCGGTGTATTTTAGTATTTAAAAAGTTATGTGTTTTATATGCACTGGAGAATGTTGCAGGGTGATTCCGAGCGCTAATCCGTATAATTCATAAAAGCCAGTAAACCGTAGCCGAAGGCTTATCCTTCGGGGATTTTACAATACTAAACAATTTACAGTCTGGAATTTGGAGTCCAGAAAAGAGCCTGAAGCGCAAGGCTTCCGCTACCGATCAGGAAATTTATGAATAATCCAGGCTAAGTATGTCTATTGATACATTATACAAGGAATTCAAAACTGGGAAAAAAGAGGCAGAAAAGCAGCTTTTTGAGTATTTAACTGTAAGGTTTCGGATTCTCGCTACCAAAAGGATATGGAACAAGGAAAATGCGGAGGAGATCGTGCAGGAGTCATTAATCGCTGTTTTCAAGCATCACGAACAAGCTCCTGACCAAGCCGATTTCGCCGCATGGGCGCACAAGGTTCTGGATAACAGAATCAATAATTACCTGAGAGTTACGATGCGCCGTACCGAAATCATGAACAAAATAAGGGCAGGAATCCAATATATGTCAGGCAAATTACAGAGCACTAATCCCGACCTGAAAAGAAAGCTTCTTGACTGTTTTCGGAAACTATGCAAAACCAACCGACGTTACGCTCGCATTCTGAATTTGCACTATCACGGTTACAATGTGGATGAAATCTGTAAAAGAATGGGAATCGAAATCAATAATTGCCATGTTATACTTTCACGCTCACGATCGAAGCTGGATCTATGTTTGAAAACTGGAGAAATCAATTGATGGCTGAATGCAATGACCGGTCATTCAAAGACCTACTGCATGCTTATGAAATGGGGATATTATCAGAGGATGAACGAAAGAGAGTGGAAATCCATCTCCTGAAATGCGAAAGCTGTTTCGAAACGGTACAAGAAGGTCATGAATCGGCTCAGATGATGAAAACGGAAGGGGAATTCAGAGCAGTCGCCGGTGAATATGGCAAAGAAAAGGTAGCTGGGGAAAGACTGTGGAATCGTTTAAAGATGTATCTATTCTCCCCAATTACCCTACCGAAACCTCATAGAATAGCAACTGTTTTCGTAATATTTCTGATTGTAGCATTTTCAGTATACAAATTCGGAATTGATACCGGGTCGGAATACCGGGTGCAGCAAGTATTGAAGTTTTACCCCAACCGAGCCGTTACTGCTAATTTTATAGAACTTGAACAAGGGGGAGTGGCAGTGATTGAATTCGTTTACGGAGAAGCCCAACCGGGTCAATCGTACCGGTTACAAATAAAATCTCTCGATAGTGAATACATTGTACTGGATAGCGTATTTTCCGAGTTCAATGATTTAGGCAGAGGAAGTGTATCCATTCCAGTAGAGGCGTTTACGCGGGGATTTTTCAGATTACAGTTTATTGATCCGGAATCAAACCAACCACAAATGGAGTATAGATTCAGAGTAGAATAATCCTCTTTCGGTATATGTAAAGAACACGAATATCCAAATGTCGGTAGTTATTAGATATGAAGCTATCAGGAAATCTTATCATTTTATTAATTTCCGTACTAATCTTAGCATCTCAATCCCATGGTGAAAATACCGCTAGAACTGAAGATGTTGCAAGGAATGAAATCGGTAAACTGATAACGCAATCTGGTTCCTTAAGACGCGCCGAGAACTTCGATTCAGCCATAGTAGTAGCTAACTATGCTTTGCACAGGGCAAAAGCTGAATTTGGTAAACCGGATACTTTAGTTGTCGATGCGCTGGAAGAACTGGCATCTATTTACGGCAAAAGAAGGCAATGGTCTGATGCTGAAAAGTATCATGTTGAAGCTATTGAGATACTAAGGGATATTTATGGTCCAACCCATATCGAAATAGCGGCTTGCCTGGAGCATATAGCTTATGCGTATGGTTACCAGAGCAAACACGCGAAAGAAGTTGCGGCGCGCGAAGAAGCGTTGCGGATAAAAGAAGAGATTCTCGGACCGAATGATCCTACTTTGTCAGACTTATTAGGCATTATGGGGGATATGTACAGGTATTTATGCCGCTACGACGAAGCCGAAGCAGCCTGCGTACGAAATTTGAACATGCGCGAAGAGCACTTCGGCACGGATGCTGAAAAAACTGCAAGTGCTTATAAACTGCTGGGTAGCCTTTATTTGAATCAGGCGCGATTGGCGGAGGCGGAACTTTATTTGATGAAGGCAAAAAGGATTTTTGAAAACGGAGATGAAGAATTAGGTAATATGGCGTCAGTATACAATTTCCTGGGGAATTTATATCTACTCCAGGGGAAACCCCAAAAGGCAGAATTACATTACGAGAGGTCCTTGAAATTACGCGAGGAAATATCGGAATCAATACGTTTGGGAGAAAGTTACAATAACTTGGGCTATGTTTACCGATTGTTGGGAAAACATAAGAAAGCGGAACGTTACCTTAAGATGGCAACTGAAAACCGGGAGATATGGTACGGTCCAGATCATCCGTTCCTGGTGTATAGCCTGGGAAATCTGGGGGAGGTTTATTCCGACCAGGGAAGATACAAGGAAGCTGAGTCGCTCTATTTTAGGGTGTTCAAATTAGCAAAAAGTGCTTATGGAATGAATCATATTCTAACAACCACCGGGCTAAATGGTCTTGGTCGCATTTATCTAGCGCAAGGGGAGTATTCAAAAGCAGAAAAATATTATGCACAATCCTTGGATATCTATCAAAACCTCTTCGGAGCGCACCATCCCGATGTAATCAATAGCTTAAAGCACCTGGCTCTGGTCTACGGATCACAGGAACGGGATGAAAAATGCCTGAAGCTTTTTGAGGAAATCAGGGCCGCCAGGCAGCATTTTATTAATGATATATTTTCGTACGCATCGGAGGCTCAAAAATTGACCTACATCAACAAGTATCCCTTAATTGACGATCCTCTTCTATCATTCGCTTTAAATAGTAACTCCTATAAGGCGCGAAAAATCGCCCTGGAGATGCTTTTCGATGGAAAGGGGGTAGTATTGGAGGCGGTTTCGGTCGAAAAGGAGATTACCTATTGTTCGTTAGACGACGATATCTTACGGATGCAAGAAGAACTGAATAAAATCGGCGGCAAAATCGCGAACCTGGTATTAAGCGGCGGTGGTAAGCTGAGTTCAGAGGGTTATAGGGATTCCCTAAAGGTCTGGTCGGAATATCGTAACAATTTGGAGAGGGAGATAAGCTTCTCTTGTTCAGATTTCGCAGATGCTGCTATACTAAAGAGAATTGCCTTAGAGGATATAACTGAAGCATTACAGGATGGAAGTGTTCTTTGGGAGATAATTAAATTCAATCCTTATGACTTCAACGGGATAGGAGATGTAAAGGATAGGAGCGCTCCCACCCGATATATGTTATTACAATTATCCTACACCGGAGATATCCATATAGTGGATTTGGGGCAAGCCAGAATCATTGACTCCCTGATTATAGAGTATCAGAGAGAAATAGCCAATGCTGGTGAAACTATATACGTGGGTAAAGAGGAATTAGCTGAACAAAAACTACGAGGGATAACTTCGCAACTTCACGAATTGGTGTTCGCACCTTTGGTTGAACATCTGGAGGGTATCTATCATATTTATATAAGCCCCGACGGCGAATTGAATCTTTTACCGTATTATATTCTACCTCTGCCCAATGGTAAATACGTAATCGAAGGATATGAGATATCTTATTTAACTTCCGGACGGGATTTAGTAAAATATAAACAACAAGAAGATCTAAACAACAACAAAGCGGTAGTAATAGCGGATCCGGATTTTGACCGGCAACCGAACCAGGAATCCGCAGAGATTGCGAGTTTGAAATCAAAAATCGAAGTTTACGGCGAATCGATGGGTACACGTAGCGTTATTGTCAATGAAGAGTGTCTATTCAATCCATTCAGTCCGCTTTCGGGAACAAGAGATGAAGCAGCAGCTATTACTGAGCTTCTAATAGGCGAAGCGGGTTTTCAGCCAGAATCCTATTGGGGCGCCAAAGCTTCCGAAGCTGTTTTGAAAACATTGGAGGAATCCCCGAGGATCGTCCATTTGGCAACACATGGATTTTTCTGTCCGAAATCGAGCTTTACCGGGAAATCCAGTTTTCATGAAAACCCTTTACTTTACTCGGGATTGGCATTATCGGGCGCAAACAATCTGTTTGTCGATAATGACGAAAACGATAGCCGAATACATCAATTAGAGGATGGTCTGCTAACCTCCTTGGAGGTTTCAGGACTGAGCCTGATGGATACCGAATTGGTGGTACTGAGCGCATGTAGAAGCGGTATGGGTGAGATCAAAAATGGTGAAGGGGTTTTCGGCTTGAGGCGTTCATTCCAGCATGCTGGAACGAAATCCATCCTTATGAGTATGTGGGATGTCCCTGACAAAGAAACCAGAGAATTGATGATAAGCTATTATAGGTATTGGCTATCCGGCGAAAGCAAGTCCGCTGCTTTGCGCATATCCGCTATTGAACTGCTGGAAAAGAGACGGGAGGAGTACGGATGCGGCCATCCGCTTTTCTGGGGAGGATTCATGTTGGTGGGTGATTCAAATTAGACTAATGGAAAGTTTGCCAAATACAAATCAGTGGGAGCAATTGTTTTATCCAAAAAGCAGTATAACTCCTTTGTAGATCGTTCTGGACTTATTATAATTGAGGGGGAACCTTTTATGACTGCGAGCGTTATCATAATTTTCGGAGTAAGTAATAGGAGAATAATATGCTTACAAGAGATAAAGCGGCACTGGTAATAGTAGATGTGCAGGGCAAACTGGCAACCATAATGCACAATAAGGATAGGTTGTTTGATAACCTCAGTAAAATTATCCGTGGAGCCAAGGTGCTGGACATCCCGATAATCTGGAATGAACAAATACCGGACAAGCTCGGCGAAACCATTCCGGAGATTCAAGAATTATTGCCGGATCAGAAACCGTTGGAGAAAAATTCGTTCAGTTGTTGCGACAATCAAGGATTCATGGATCAACTGCAGGACCTTCAGCGCAACCAGGTGCTTCTGGTTGGTATCGAAACCCATGTCTGCGTATACCAGACCGCAATCGACTTGCTGGCTCAGGGATTAGAAGTATATATTGTTGCCGATGCCACTTCATCCAGACACGAAATAAACTACCAAATCGGTATCCAGGCAATGACCGACGCAGGGGCTAAGATATCGAGTGTTGAAATGGCACTTTTCGAAATGCTGAAATTCGCCGAGGGAGACGATTTCCGGCAGATAATTAAAATCATAAAATAATGTTTGCCGATCCCTGGGAAATGGATACGGACGCATATTACAATTATTGAACCGATAAAAAAGGGTTGCGTATTGCGGGAAAAAGCATATAATCAAAAGGATTGTGTATATATCGATGAAATTAAGAGGGAAAAATGAAATTCATTAATACAAAGAAGGCGCCGGGAGCTATAGCTCCTTATTCTCAGGGAGTGGTTTTTCTCGATGGGAGGTTGATTCAAACCTGCGGACAGATTCCGATGGATTCTGCAGGTAAAGTCGTTCATGGTGAAATCGAGGAACAAACCAAGCAGGCTTTAACAAATATCGAAGAAATCTTAAAAGCGGCCGGTAGTAATAAGGATAAAATTGTTAAAATTACGATATTTCTCAGTGATCTTTCCAATTTCGAGCGTATGAATAGCATATACGCAGAATTTTTGGGAGATCACAGGCCGGTGCGTTCCACGGTAGAAGTAAGTAGATTGCCTAAGGACGTCCTGATTGAGATCGAGGCTTTGGCGGAGATACAATAAACATTTTTTTAAGTCATCATTTTTATCATTAGCCTGACTAAAAAATTGCTCGGTTGTTCACTCAATAATCTTTTTGGCATCATTATGCACGAAAGTATGTTTGTATCAGGCGGTTCGCTTCGGGACAGGTTTAGCGGCAGACAGATAGTTTTGATCCGGTATCACATTTCCGTTCGGTTTTGTATTTGATGGAAACAGATAATAAAGATTCAAAGCTAAGGGATTGAGAAAGTGAAACCGGTTTACAAAGTCCTGAGGAAGCACTAAGGTTTAGCAGAGGTTGATGGATTAAGGTGCGAGAAAAAGCCGAATTATATTCACCTCATTAGGCTCCGCAATCTCGAGAGAAAACGCTAACGACTATGTTGAAAACTGTCAAAGACAATGAAGTTACCGTCTTGGGGCTCGATTTATGCAATTGCACTCCTGAAGAAGGAGTGAATATTCTGGACAAAGCTATAGAATCGGGCAGAAAAACCAAAGCGATGATCGTTAATGCCGCGTGTGTTAACATATCATTCGAAAGCCGCGAATACAGGGAATCCGTGCGCAGATTTGATGTCAGATTCGTCGATGGAGTCGGCATTTATATTGCAGGCAAGATACTAAGGGGCGTTTCCTTTCCGAACCTCGCTGGTTCCGATTTCGGCGAGGATATCTTGAAAAGATGCGTCCGGAAGAACTACCGAATTTACTTTTTGGGCGCCAAACCGGGAATTGCGGAACAAGCGATGCATAATTTACGCCGTAAATATCCGAAAATAAATATCGTCGGCACTCATCATGGCTATTTTAATTCCGAGGAAAATAATAGGGTGATCGAGGACATAAATAGTTCGGGTGCGGAGGTACTGATCGTTTGCTTCGGCAAACCCCGCGAGGTTATCTGGATAGATAGGAATTTCGATTCTCTAAATATAAAACTGGCGATACCGTTAGGCGCCTTCTTTGATTTCCAGTCCGGGAACGTAGTTAGGGCGCCTCTGTGGATCAGGAAGATACGGTTTGAGTGGTTTTACCGGTTAGTAATTGAACCGAGACGATTGTGGAAAAGATATGTCGTTGGGAACATGACATTTATTAGTCGGGTTTTACGATATAAGCTTAATGGTAGGAGCTGATAACCAATCTGTTTATTTACCTAATTATATTGACAAGAGTATTGAGATATATTTTATTGGCTTGTTCAAAAGTCTACTCTTGGGTAAAATAACATTATTAATTACCGATTTATAATCATATATAGTACATGACCGAGATGGTAAACGGCAAAGTTTTAGGAAGAAGAAAAATGAGAAGTTGGAAAACAACTATTTTAGCATTACTGGTATTGTTGTCAGCAGGTTTACTGTTAATTGGTTGCGGAGGGGGCGGTAAAAGGGGCGTTGAACTAACTAAAGCTCCCGAACCGATTTATGAGCCGGGTGTCTCGCCTCCGCCGCCTGAGTATCAGATAGGTATTGGGGATGTGTTGGAAGTAAAGTTCTTCTATGATCCCGAACTCAATGAAACCCTTTTGGTGCGTTCCGATGGTCGGATTACCTTACCTCGACTCGGTGATTTCGTTGTCGTTGGACTTACCCCGACCGAGGTCGATAGAATTATAACCGAGAAATATTCAGAAATTCTAAAAGAGCCGGATATAACGGTTCAAGTGAGGGAATCGGCGGAGGAGGTCGTTTATGTTCTCGGTGAAGTAAATCGGCCCGGCCCGGTTCCTATCCGCGGACGCCTGACAGCGCTTCAGGCTATCGCTGCCTCGGGAGGTTTTACTTATACGTCCAACTCATCATCGGTTATCGTTTTTCACTCCGACGGATTGCACAAACCAACAGCAGAAAGGTTAAACCTATCAAAAGCATTGAGCCAGAAGAAGCTTAATGAAAATATCTATCTGTCGGGATATGATATTATATATGTTCCCCAGACATTCATCGGAAAGCTGAATGTTTTTGTCGATCAGTTCTTTACGAATATGTTTGGTCCTTTGCTGGATACTTATATACGGGGATATGATGCTTATCGCATCAAGGATAGATACGATTTTTACACACGCAGAGGACTTCAATAGACAATCTATTTAGAGGATTGAATTTATAATGTCAAAGAATCCGAAAAACAGTATCTCAGAACCCATAATTCTATATAAAAATGACAACATCTCGAAAACTTTCGCTACTATACGGAGTAAAATATTAGACAGCGAAGGCGAGAATACTATTAGAAGCATTATGATGACCAGCGCCATTCGCGGCGAAGGGGTGTCTACGGTGGCGCTGAATTACGCGGCGGTAACCGCAGAATCGGACGGAAGTCGCGTTTTATTGATAGATTCCAATTTGCGACATCCCTCTCTGCACAAGGTTTTCGGAGTGGATAATTCAGTGGGCTTCTCCGATGTTCTTTTTGCGGATGTCGACCTTAAACGGGCAATACAGAATTCAGGAATGCCTAATTTAGATATACTACCGGCTGGAGAATACAAGGTTAACCTAAACCGCTTATTTAGCAGATCGGCGGTTAAGCAAGCTTTGGACAGGATAAACAATTCGTATGATTCGATTATCTTAGATAGTCCGGCCGTAACGGCGTTCTCGGATGCTTCTACTATCGCCGGAGCTGTCGACGGAGTAATGCTGGTTATAGCAGCGCACCGGACACGGCGTGAAGTGATAACAGAGGCTATCAGCCGGTTAGAGAGTTCTGGCGCACATCTGGTGGGAACTACTTTGAATAAACGTGCCTATGTAATACCGGCGACGATATATAACAAATTGTAAGTAAGTAGAGGTAGGAAAATGTCACAATTTGGCAGCTCTGCAAGAGATCTATTATATATGCTATTTAAGAGGAAAAAGCTCATCCTCTGGGTATCCGGCGGTTTTTTCGCCTTCGTACTGTTTTTTACACTGCTTAAGACACCAAAATATAACGTATCAACAAAAGT
>WJIR01000056.1 GCA_014730175.1 Candidatus Zixiibacteriota bacterium | reverse complement strand
GCAATAAATACATTCTTCACGTAAAGACGAACTCCTCTCCGGCTGTCCCGCCAGAAAAGATCTATCGGAGCCTGCGATGGTATATAAAGCAATGCCTTGAACTCGGTGGTGCCTTCGCCGAAATAATGGATTACCTTGAGCGGATCCGCATAATCATGGCTGATATGTTTATAGAATTCGTTATATTCTTCTTCGGTAACCTCATCCCTGGATTTTTTCCAGATAGCTTTCATGGAATTGAGCATTTCCTCGACCACCTTTTCCACTTCCTCGTCATCCTTTTCCCCTTTTTCCTTCCGAACCACATCCATCACAATCGGGAATGCGATATAATCGGAATACTGCTTTACGATACTGCGGATACGCCATTCATCGAGATATTCGTCCATAGCTTCCCGCAGATTCAGAGTGATATCGGTGCCATGGCTTTCCTTCTCCGCAGGCTCGATCGTGTAAGTTCCGTCACCCAATGATACCCATTTTATCGCTTCCTGATTCTCCCCGGCGCGCTTGGTTACCAGGGTTACTTTATCAGCGACCATAAACGACGAATAGAAACCGACACCGAACTGACCGATAAACTCCAGGTCAGTCGTCTTGTCACTTTGGCGCAACGCTTCCAAGAATTTTTTCGTCCCCGAAGACGCTATCGTGCCGATATTCTTCTCTACTTCTTCGGGATTCATCCCGATACCGTTGTCCGACACGGTGATTGTTCGGGCATCCTTATCGGTTTTGATTTTTATCTTCCATTCGGGATTATCGCCAACCAGCGATTTGTCGGTGAGCGACTCGAACCTGAGCCTGTCAATTGCATCCGAAGCGTTAGATATCAACTCCCTTAAGAAAATCTCCCGTTTGGAATAAAGCGAATTAATAACCAAATCCAGCAACTGCTGTACTTCCGTTTTAAATTTCCTGGTTTTCTTAGACACAAATAACCTCGCTATTTACATTGACAAACAATTCTAACTTTGCTCCCGGAATTAATTATATGTATTTCGTTTAAAAAGACAATAGATTTACTAATCTTGGTTCCGAGAACTAATACCCCTGCGCCTTGGATTAGTTCCCATCTTTGACCTTTCGCGATCGGAAGGGGAGTAAGCAATACTTTCGGCTGCAGCGACCGACGGCACACTTATGATAGAAACTAAACCGTCGGGTGGGTGGGGGCGCCCGACAGCCGTAGGTCGGGTTCCGAGCGAATGAAGTGAGCGAGAAACCCGACACCGACCCGTGGCATGCTTCGCTCGTAGCCCCAGGCGGAGAGATAAGCATGTTTTGAATTCTGTGCGCGGCATTCGTCCTCGAATGCCGCGTTCATTAACATGCTTATCTGATGTATGCTTGCGCATCCATGGGCTAAACATGCCACCCTCCGCAGACAAGAATAAACCAGAGGCTTACAAGTGTCTGCACTACCAGAAAGCAGGAGGCGGGACATTCTTGTCCCGCATCTCGTATACCTACTTCAGCAATGTCATCCGATTGGTGAATACCTTATCCCCGACGGACAGCTTATAGAAATAGATCCCGCTGGAATATTGCGATGCATCCCAGTTGATACTATGATATCCGGCTTCAACATTGCCGTTAACCAAAGTCGTTACCCGCTGACCGAGGACATTGTAGATATCCAAGTTCACTCTGCTTGCCACCGGCAATCGATACGAAATGGTTGTGGTAGCATTGAAGGGATTGGGATAGGCGTTGTCCAGGGCGAATTCGGTCGGGATTAGCTCTTCCCCGAAAAAGCCACCTTCAATCGACCATTTAGTCGCCCCATCAGCTAAGCGCGCTCCCGAAACCGTGAACGGGAATTCCGCAGAGTCACACTTAGAGTCCGGACGGTCACCGCAGTAGGCTATGTATCCATAAGTCCCCTGCGGCGCCCAATTCGGTACGTTTTGCGTGGTGTGCGCGGTCATCGATTCACCGGGATCAAGCGAGATATTGTTAAACGCAAATTGACGATAGAAATTGCCTTGGTACAGCACGCCGCCCCATACGTCGGTAATTATCGGATCTGGTGTGGGATTGCCGATATAGCCGGTTAAACCGAAGCTTCCTCCGGGAGGCACAATCACCGGATCATCGTCAGGAGTCATATCAACATCACCAAGCAAGCAGGAATAGATATCGATGGTGTAGTTGCCATAATCACCACCATATCCATCCACCACTATGTAATAGGTACTTCCAGTAATGAGCGGCACGTCTTCTAGGCTGGATACATAAGAATCTGGGTAGTTTGGAGTAGAGCAGTCGTCATCACTACATGCATGGGGGGTACCCGGCGTATAGCTGTTCTCGTACATATATAATTTGGTATCATAGTCAGAACCAGCGCAGAGACTAATGTTAATGTGCTGATTTATGGGTGAGGTATAAGAATATACCACATCCGGTGAAATTCCCCCTCCCCAAGGACACATTTCATCATAATCATGCGTATAACCAGCGGTGGTCCCTGTGTTGCTATAGGGAATGGAGGGAATCACGACTGCATCCTCGATGGTATCTCCCCCCTGTAAGATTATATTAGGGTTGGGGATGTTTTTGGGACCCGTGTATGGTGGCTTTTCAGCTACTGCGGCCGAGGACGCACCGTATCCGGTTAATCCAATGGACGATGCCCATATTATCATCGTAGTCACAATTGTTATTTTTCTCATTATTAGTTCTCCTCCGAAAGAATACTTCCTTTATTTAAGTATTGTTAATCGTTTTGTCTCGCTCATCCCGTGTGCTTCCAATTTGTAAAAGTAGATGCCGGAAGCCAGGTCTTTTCCTGACTTGTCCTTACCATTCCAAGTGATGGAATGAAAACCTGCCGGTAGTCTCTTATCCACCAGAGTTCTAATCATTCTGCCTAATAAGTTATAAACGGATAAGTTTACTTCTGATTCTTTTGAAGTTTCGAATACAATGGAGGTTGAAGAATTGAAAGGATTGGGATAATTGCCTAAAATGGTTAGGCTATTTGGTGTTAGACCGTGAATTGTGTTTTCAGGATATCGCCTCGCTCCAGCCAGTTCTCCCCACACCTTATACTTATACACAACAGAATCGGGTTCGCAAGGATACCAGGCAACAAACTCATAGGTTTTCGAATCGAGGAATTTATAGATAAATGTCTGGAGCGTACATCCGGTGCTGGTTTGCGAAGAGTCCTCCAAGCTGCAATAACCGATACAGTAATTAGGATCAGCGGCAGACCATCCTTTTGAACCGTATCCTACACCCCAAGCATAGGGGGTTCCGTTATAGGATTGCGAATAAGTGATATTTTTTGTTATTCTGAATCTCCGCACTGTGGCGGTAGTATCTCCTGCTCCCCAGGGACCGAGTCCACCGATGAATGTAACAGTATCGATTCCAGCGGAATCGGCGATTGAACCTCCATTTGCCGTATACGATGATAAATCATAGAGGGAATCCAATCTTTCTATGGCAGTGGAAATCCTCAAATCGCCGTGGCCATAGAGCGAATCCCATGTCCATTCATTACTATCGGCAGGGTCATAAGTTGAAAATTTGAGAATCCAATCAGTGTCCTCATTGCGAAGATTACCTTCGATGCTGCGAATTAGGGCAATGGAACCAGCAACATGAGGAGTTGCGGCTGAGGTTGCATGAAAGCCATAGTATCCACCATAGCGGTCGGTGGTTTTAACTATGGCTCCCGGAGCTAAAATATCTATTCCTAACCCAATAGCATGTGAATGACCATCGCAATTACTTCCGTGACAGTATATTCCATCAGGACCAAAAGAACCAACAGCAGTCACCCGGCTATAATCCTGATAGTCTGCCGGATACAAAGGCGTGTAGCCACCTCCATAGCCCTTGGCAGCCACGAAACTAGCACCAACGCCATATGCAAACATCACTGCTCCTCTTATGGTCTCGTTATATTGTGAATAACCCCAACTGTTGCTGAGTACTTGACAACCGAAATCACCATCCGGATCCGATACTTCTCGGATAATTAGTGCCATTGAGTCTACTGATACGTGTTCCACACCTACCATGATTGCATACAATTGCGCTCCAACATCGCATGAATCCTGTCCCCATCCACCTGCAATACCTGCTACACCAATACTATCATTATTCGTTAAAGCGGCAGCGATTCCTGCGCAAGAAGTCCCATGCCTTTTGCCTCCCGGATAAGGATAGTGGTCGTCATTTTTGTAATCATAACCACCTGCAACCTTATAGTTTGGAAAATCTAGAGTATCTTCTGATCCGCCTAAATCAGGATGAGTATAGTCAATTCCGTCATCAATAATGGCAATCCGTATAGCAGTATCACCGGTAGTATATTCCCAGGCGACAGGACATCCTATGCCGAAAGTGCTGTCATCATCGGGAGTATGTAAATTCCACTGATCATCCCATAATGAATCATTGGGCTCACTACACAGAATAGCGCCTATGTGATTCGGTTCAGCGTAAAGCACCGCTTTGTGTTCATATATCCGCTCGATAGTCTCCAGCACATCGACATTGTTTTGGAGATAGAGAACATAGACTTGCGATAGATCGGGAACGCGGCAGGTTTCGCCATGAACCGTGCGAATAGTATCCCCGGGGAAGCAATCTCGGACAACTCGGTCCACCGAAACCACTCGACTATTAATCAGTAAGTTCCATAGAGAATCTTCTATATCACATTGGTATAAGGGAACATTGGTTTGACCGTGAGGATAGTCGAGGTAGCCATGCTTTAGACGAACGATTAATTGATC
>WJIR01000001.1 GCA_014730175.1 Candidatus Zixiibacteriota bacterium | reverse complement strand
GATATGACATACCTTGATCCGTTCAGCAAAGAAAGATTTCTTCCCTTCGTGATAGAAACGGCAGCCGGCGCCGATAGAATAACATTGGCGATATTGATAAACGGATACAAGGAAGAAGAAGTGAAAGGGGAGAAAAGGGTAGTTCTTTCGATAGTTCCCAAAATCGCTCCCATAAAAGCAGCGATATTCCCACTGGTTAAAAGAGACGGCATGCCGGAGATCGCTCACAAAATAGAAGAGGATTTGCGAAAATCATACAAGGTTTTTTACGACGAATCGGGTGCGGTTGGACGCCGCTATCGTCGTATGGATGAAGCCGGCACTCCGTTCTGCATTACTGTGGACTCCGACACATTAGAGGATAATACGGTCACCATACGGGAACGCGATAGCATGCTTCAGGATAGGATTTCCATTGATAAGTTGAAAGAATATTTATCCAATAAAATCGGCGATGATTGTGTTTAGCATCTGACTGAATACATTATCAGGATTCCGAACCTATCCCTCTTCGAAAATTTCCACAAAAGTAAGGCATAAAAAAATCAACGCCCGGTAGGTTTGGGGCGTTGATTAATTCGAGTGAAGATCAACTGTCGTGGAATGTTTACCAGTTGTTACCAGCTACGTTTCCAGTTTTTACGTCTGTAGGGACGAATGATTTTATAACGACCTTCGCCCACACGGGAGGTAAACACCCAGGGAGAAGCGGATTTCTTCCTTGATTTTTCGCTCTTCGCCAGGATTACCCCAATGTAACTCTCGGAATGACTGCGGCGATATCTCTTGCGGATCATATCCGGAGTTACTATCGCACCATATCCAAAGTCACGAATGATTTTGTCCCTCAGGCTGACATTACCCCGAGATGGATTTGGTTTACGGGTTTTTCTGGTTTTACGTGGCATAGTTTATCCCTCCTTTGAAGTTACATTTGCTTTAATCGGCAAAAAATCGAGTGCCATTAAAAGAAGCCTTAGAATATTAAAGGAATTTTCTAAAAAATTGCCTTTGACTGGTTACGATTAGCATTAATTGCTCAAAATGATCCTCTTATCGATGTTCAGTCTTGCAAAATGCGAGACGAATTAAAAAACCGGGGCATAAAAGCCCCGGCGTCTGGCAGGAAGGGAAAGGTTACTTTACCAGAACTGTTTTACCGATAGCTGAGTTATTGCCTGCCTGAATCTTGTATAGATAGTATCCGGATGCGATTGCGCCGCCATGGTTATTAACTGCATTCCAACGGATAGCCTGGTTACCTGCATTCATTCTGCTTATATTCTCGGAGTATACTTCACGTCCGGAAATATCGTATACCGAGAACTTGACATCCGAAGGTTTATCCAGAGTGAATTGGATTACTGTGGAACCGTTGAACGGATTGGGATAGTTGCCCTTAAGCTTAAACGCCGCGGGCGAGTTGACATCATCTTCGTCGACACCCATCTCCGGTACAACTTCGACTTCTGCTAAGGCGGGAAGAAAACCGTCTTTGAGCACCGTTACATACATATCGCCGCCGGTCAGCGGATTAATATGTATATCCGCATCTCCATCGGCGTCAGTATATGCCACCTCCAGAACATCTTCTTTTTTGTACAGGCAGACCTTAGCGTCCTTGAGCGGCGAACCGTTGGATTCTACATGCACCTTATAACTTACCGGTGATTGCTCGATAACATCCTCGTAAACAATCGACATCGTTTCGGGAATCCGATCCCACAGGATTACTTCGGGATCGCCCAACAGGAAGTGTCCGTAGTTAAGATCGCGGTAGTACGGATAGACCTGCTTTCCGAGAGCTTCCGCGGCGCCGAGGTGGCGTCCGATAGGCTCCTCACCGAAAACTGTCTGGATGAAAGCCTTTTCAAGCTTGTATGAAGTCGGCACCCAACCCCAGCGACCGTTACCGAGAAAAGCGATACCGCCTTTGTTTGCTAATTCTATGAATGTTTCACCGAAGCTCTGGTCAGTGGGCCAATTGTATCCTGGCCAAACAGATTCGACATCCATATCATAAGCGGCGATGTCGCATGAAATCGAATAATGAACACCGTATTTGAAACTTTCATCCAGATCCACAAGCACCCCATGGTGATCTTCTTCGTAATGAACATCACTTATCATGTACGACTTATTGGGGAACTTGTTATAATAAGGAGCCCTTGCGGCGTAGTGCTGGGGAGCGCCATGATTGAGATTAGAGATGAAACCCGCCCCCTCATTCATCAGAGCCAGTATCTGTTGGCCGGTGGGAGTGGTGGGATTTGAATTGTAACCATCAGGTCTTTCGACGCATGAGGTGGTATCCACCACCCAGTTATCCGGCATCTCATTACCGATCTCTACATGCTGACCTGCATCAACCAACTGGTCAGCGCTGATAATCAAGGCTTTATTCAAGTAGGAAAGATCGCCATTGCCGGGATCTGTTTCATATTGAATAAGTTTTTGGGTATATACCTCAACACCTTCGGGAGTTGTGGCTGTTACACGCCCGACGAAAACCTCGGGGTAGATATCCGGATCATCGCTGGTAGGTTCGCCATATACGCCGTCCCCATCCACATCCCAATTTCCGGTTAAGTCCGAATAATAGAGATCGCAGATCTGTTGGCTGTTCAAAGCGGGTTGCCCGGATGTGTTGACATGATAAGCATAACGGATTGGAATTATGGTTTCGTCTCCTCCCAGGAGCACCCATTTTAGATAATACTGATACGCGTCTTTCAAATAGTTGCGGATTTTTTCCTGTAGATCGATACCAGTGTAGTTACTCTCGATATCCTGAAGGGTTACCACGCCAGCATTGAGACCCTTTCGCTTTTTCCATTCCACCAAATCCTCATAGGCTTCCGCCAGGGATTCATCGGTGATTACCACATATTCATATTGAAGATATTCGGTTCCCAGACGCGCCAAAGACGGCACATCCCTGAGCATTGAACTCGGCAGCGAATTAGCATACTGAGTTGCTTTGCCGTAATTGTCCACCATTGAAGACAGTAGTTCGGTTGGGACCGGTTTCGGATTATGGAGTTCGTACTCGCGCGCGCTGGAAGCGCTGGTGAACACATTGATTTCGAGCTTCTCGGTATATTTTAACAGTCCCTGCGCCGGATGGTAGACAATTGGAAAGAGTTGCAAGGTAATTATGTGATTGGAGCCGAAGTAACCTTCATCGATTACTATAGCTTGCTCCGATGGATACCTGTCGGAGCAAGCGTATATTTCCTCATTGATTTCAGCGACTTCCGAAAGCGGTTCCAATAATGAAGTCTTTACCGGATTGTCGGCATAACTTACTTTATAACAGCCAGGTAATTCTTCCTGTCTACCCTCTGTAACTACCGAATCCACGCCTTCGGAGGCTGGAATCAGGAGTTTAACAAGAGTAAACGGTAGTTCCGGTTCGCCGGAAGATGCTAATCTTTCCCAATCGTGATAATGTAATTCGGCGAAGCTTTCATTTTGTTGAATTATCAATTGGTCAACATTGAAATCTAATCGGTAATTAATCACTTCGGCATTGGCGAATCCCGTCGTCAGAAGCAGGATTGCCGTAAATACCGCTGCTTGACACAGTTTCCATGCTGTAATATTTAGCGCTTTCATTTTCCCCTCCTTATAAATGATTTCTGCTATCGGTTCGGGGGGATGCTATTGCAAGAGCGTTGCCGTTTTATTTGCCGAGGGGTGTGAAAAAATAACGCAGCACTAAGTTACTACGCTTTAAGGCACTATAAACTGCGTGTGTAGAAATATTACAGCAAGGAAAATTCGGTTTTGAAATGAGCTTGAGCATTATATAGGCAATCTCCCATACATGATTCCGCAATCCCAACAATGGCACAGCATTATACTTTTTAGCTTTTTTGAACCTTTTTCGCTTGACGTTTTTGGTAAAATGGGTTAATTAGGATTAAAGTGGGTTATTGTGGGAGACGATAATAATAATATGTATAATTTCCGGGGAACATATAGATACAATCTGGACAGCAAAGGCAGGATCAATATACCGGCGAAGTTCAGAACTAAGCGGGATTCCGACGAACCGGAGGAATTCGTGCTCTCACGCGGGATGGACGAAGCCATAATCCTGCAGCCAAAGGAGCGATGGGAGGAAATCGAGCGGAAATTAGACAAGACTGACCTTAATAAAAGGAAGTTACGCGATTTTAAGCGGTATTTGATGTTGGATGCCACCGAAGTCGTTCCCGACAAACAGGGAAGGGTCACTATCAGCGGCAATCTCCTGGAATATGCCAATATCGAAAAGAACGTAGTCATACATGGGATGATATCATACATTGAGATATGGCGTCCAGAACTTTTTGATAGAAAAATTGAAGAAATCAAAAATTCTTTTGCGGAGATCGCTGAAGATCTTCAATTGGAAGAATAGCGAAAATGGGACATGTTCCGGTGATGAAAAAGGAAGTAATTCATTATTTGATATGGGATTACTCCGGAACGTACGTGGATTGCACTTTGGGTGATGGAATGCATTCAAAGGCGATTCTAAAGGAAATTACCCCGCAGGGCGGAACTGTTATTGGAATTGACAGGGATTCCAGGGCGATTTCGACTGCTAAGAGCAATCTAAAGGACTATATGGAAAGTATTAAAATATGCAAAAGGAGATTTAGCGATTTGAGTTCGGAGCTGCCCTGCGGGGATAAAGGGACTTACCACGGATTTTTGTTCGATTTGGGTTTGAATAGTTCAAGATTACGGGAACCATCCTCGGGTTTCTCCTATCTCGAAGATGGTCCTCTGGATATGAGAATGTCGCCGGAGGAACGTATAACAGCATCACAGCTCGTTAACAGCTTGCCGGAGAAGGAGTTGGCCGATCTACTCTATAAATATAGCGATGAAAGGCACAGCAGGAAAATAGCTCGAGCGATAGTGCGGGCTCGTCAAAGCGAGCCTATTGAAACCACGTTTCGGCTTAGAGATATAATATTTAAGGTAATAAAAGGACCTTACCGTCTCAAAAGCGTATCTCGCTGTTTCCAGGCGTTAAGGATATCGGTAAACAACGAAATCGAGGAACTGGTTGATGGTTTATCGACCGCATTTCGATGTATGCTGAATGGAGGTAGATTGGTTGTAATATCGTATCATTCCATCGAGGATAGGATCGTGAAGAATTTCATCCGAGACCGACGACTAACCAAAAATTCTGAAGCGGGACGATTTTTTAAAATTCTGACACCGAAACCGGTTCAACCTTTGTCTGATGAGGTTGATATTAATCCTGCTGCGAGAAGCGCAAAACTGAGAGCGGCGGAATTGGTAGTTGTAAATGGCGACTAAGAGAAGGAAAGCACTACCTAAAATAAGAGAGGGTATAAGTTTAAAATGGAAATTAATTATTCTCTTGAATGCTTTTTTTCTTATCGGCTTTGCGTATCTGTATCAAAGTCATAAGGTTCGGGAGATGCTTATCGAAGAGCAAGCGCTGCTAACCGAAATAAATAGACTCGAAGAGGAAAACGAACAGCTTGAGCTGGATATAGCGAATCTCTGTTCTCTTGAGAGCTTGCAGGAGCGGATAGAAGATTCTCAGTTCGGATTTCCGAAGCCGAATGAGATTGTCCATTTGCATTGGATTGAGGATGAACGCAAAGAAAACGGTAGCTTTTTCAAGCAAACCTCGGATTTAGTTTTAAATTGGATAAGGAATGCCCTGGACACCAAACAACCGACATACGCGGATTCGGTTAAGCAGACCGAATAAACCGAATTCGATATTATCCAATCGGTTAAAGATGACATTTTATATCCTTGTCGGCTTTGTCTGTTTGTTGATTATGAGGACGGTCGATATTGCAGTGTTAAAACATGAGCAATTCGCCGAATTAGCTCTTGTACTACAGACTGAGCGAATGAGTATAGCGGCGGGACGCGGGAACATGTATGACCGATATGGCGAGATGATTTCCTGGAATATCAATGCAACCTCCATATATGCGGTACCCGATGAGATAAGTAACGCCGGCAGGAGCTGCGAGCAGCTCTCTGTTTCATGTGAGGTATCCCCGACTTTGATCGCTGACCGTCTTCAGGGAAAGTCGATGTTTTGCTGGATAGACAGGGCTGTCTCCGATGAGGAATTTCGAAGAGTTCGCAGTCTTGAACTTGATGGCGTATATTTCGTCAACGAACAGCAGCGGGGTTACAGAAATGGAAGTAATTGGTCGTATCTGATCGGGAATGTGAATATAGACGGCAAAGGAATCAGCGGGGCGGAGTTGGCGTTCGACAAGTATCTGAGAGCGGAAAAGTCCAGCGTTAGGATAAACAGGGATCGGCAGGGAAGGAAATTTGCACTCCATAAAGACTACTTATCGGGAATAAAAGGCGGTTATAATGTTGTACTTACTATAGATGCTAACCTGCAGGATATTCTAACGACCAAATTAAAAGAAGGGGTAGGTGAGTTTCGGGCGAAGGGAGCTTATGGCGTATTCCTCGAAGTCGGGACATCGGAGGTACTGGCGATGGGGCAGTACTATCCGGAAGATGTATCTCCAACTCGCAACGTGGTTATCAGTGATATGCACGAGCCGGGTTCCACTTTTAAATTAATACCGATTGCGGCGGCGATTAATTCGGGAAAATACAGCGCAATAGATATAATAGACTGCGAAAACGGAAAATACGCGGTCGGCAGGAAAGTGATAACCGATCATCATAAACTGGGCAAGGTGGAATTGCGCAGGGCAGTGGAGTTATCATCGAATATCGCAATGGTGAAAATAGCCGCTGAATTGGGAGCCGATCTGCTTTATAAAACTGCAATAGACTTCGGGATGGAGACTAAAACCGGAATCGATCTACCGGGCGAATCGCCGGGAGTAATCCATGATCCCGATGGTTGGTCGGATTTGGAGCGCTCGACTTTCGCATTCGGAAATGGACTAACCACCACCGCCTTGCAGATGGCTAATGCATATGCGGCGGTAGGCGCCGGCGGTAAACTCTATCATCCCTATATACTTAAGGCGGTCACCGATTCGGACGGTGAGATAATCCATAAAGGCAGTCCCTGCGAAATTCGCCGTGTAATCTCCGCCAGGACCGCGGCAACTTTGATGGAGTTTTTCACCGGAGTAGTCGACAGCGGTACCGCGGTTTTAGCTAAGATAGATGGATTGAAAATCGCGGGCAAAACCGGCACCTCTCGTAAAACAAAAATCAACGGCAGAGGATATGACAGGAATCGTTTCCTTTCATCGTTCGTGGGACTGTATCCGGCCGATGACCCCGTTATTGTCGGTTATATCGTATTCGACGAGCCTATGGTTAGAAAGATGGCAAGCGTAACGGCTGTACCGACTTTCAGGGAGATACTGATGGAATACCTTTGCTCACCGAGGCGAATCAACAGACCGGAGTCGAAAGGTTCAGGCGATTCGAACGCTATACTTCAACTGGTATCCTCGGAGAGAAACGGACAAGGTGAAACGCCGGATGAGGAGGAGATGCTTCTTTCTATCAATGATTTCGATGATCTCAATCGTCTTGTGGTTGGTAAGCCGGTAAGGACCGCGGTTCGTCTTCTGCATTTAAAGGGATACGAAGTGATAATCGAGGGCGCGGGATTGGTGAAGGAATGTTATCCGGTGAATAAAAAGAACCATATTAAGTATTATCTCAAGTGTGGTTAAGATCGAAGTATGCATTATCTAAAACCTAAAACCGCAGCGCTGCTTTTCGAGGATACCGGGGCTCAACTCCCGGAGGGAGCGGATAGAATACAGGTAACTGCCGTTGAATATGACTCAAGAAAGATAAAACCGGGATCCCTGTTTTTTGCGATACCGGGTTATAAACAAAATGGTACCGAGTTTATCGGGGATGCGGTTTCCAAGGGGGCGGTGATGGTGGCAACCGAGCGTTTTGTGGAATGTGATGTACCGATGGTTCTCTGTGCGCCGATAAGAAAGGTTTTAGCTGAGGTGTCCGCCGCATTTTATGAATATCCATCACGGTCGCTGCGTGTAATCGGGGTAACCGGCACTAACGGAAAGACCACCGTATGCTCCATGATAAAGGCGATATTCGACGTTTCCGGTCAGAGAACCGCACAGTTGGGAACTCTGGGTAATATTATCGGAGATACAGTTGAGGAGACATTAAATACCACCCCTGAATCCCGGGAGCTTCAGCGGTTGATGCGGAAGGCACTGGATTCGGGAAGTGACGCGCTCGTGTTGGAGGTTTCGTCTCATTCACTGGTGATGTATCGAACTCATGCCGTTGATTTCGACCTGGGTGTTTTCACCAACTTAAGCAGCGAGCATCTCGATTTTCACAAAGAAATGGAGGATTATTTTGATTCGAAAGGGATTCTTTTCGAGCAACTCCGTGATGCAAAGAAGCCGGCCGTAATAAATATTTCCGACGAATATGGTCGGAAGCTTACAGAAATGGAGGGATTGGATGTCATTAGCTTTGGACATGAAGATCACGCCGATGTCTTCCTGTCCGATTATTCTCTGACACCAGAAAGCAGTATGATAACGGTAAAGACACCGCGGGGCGATCTGGAAGCGACGGTAAATATACCCGGCAAGCTCAATATAGATAATGCGCTGGCAACTGTTGCTGTTGGAATCGCTTTCGGTATATCCTTCGAAGCCATCAAAAAGGGTTTGTTTTCTTTTAAAGCCCCCAAGGGCAGGATGCAGAGACTGGATTATTGTCAGCCATTTCAGATTTATATCGACTATGCTCATACCCCGAAAGCTCTTGATAGGCTTCTGGGGGCATGCAAGGAATTTACGCGGAAACGTCTTATAACTCTGTTCGGATGCGGCGGTGACAGGGACAGGTCAAAGCGGGTACCGATGGCGGAAGCGGTCGCTCGTTACTCCGATCTTGCCATTCTTACTTCGGATAATCCTCGTACCGAAGATCCCGAGAAAATCCTGGACGAGGTCGAAGCGGGATTTCCGGAAGGTTTTGAATATATCCGGGAGAGTTCCCGGGAAAAGGCTATCCACCTTGCTCTGCGGAAAGCTGAACCCGGAGATACGTTAATAATCGCCGGTAAGGGACATGAAGAATATCAAATATATGGAAACTCGAAACAGTATTTCTCCGAAGCGGAGATAATCGAAAAATATCTCAAATCTGGAAGCAAGGAAGATGGATCCAATGTCTGTTAGCGAAATCATTGAAATAGCCAAGCCGCTGTACGGTTTTACACTATGTGATACTTCTGTCAAAGGTGTATCGATTGATTCTCGTACTCTAAAGCGGGGCGATCTTTTTGTTGCGGTAAAGGGCAAGCGAACCGATGGCCACCTTTATATTCAGGAGGCTCTGGAAAAGGGAGCTGTCGGAATCGTCGCTGAATCGCCGCACAGTATCCGGGATGTAAATTCCACTCAGGGGCAGGACAATTTCTTCATCGTTAAAAACTCTCTTACATTCCTGGGTGATTTAGCCAGGGCTTATCTAAAAAAGCTGGGTACCAGGGTAATATGCGTAACCGGTACCAATGGAAAAACAACTGTCAAGGAGTTTCTTGTCAGGCTCCTGTCCGAGGACTATTTCACCACAGGGAGTAAAGGTAATTTGAATAACTTATACGGCTTGCCGCTCTCCATATTCGAAGCAAGCTGCTGGAGTGAAGCGGCTGTTTTCGAAATCGGTATGTCGGAGTTGGGCGAGATTGCGCGCTTGTGTGAAATAGCACAGCCACAGATCGGTGTGCTTACCAATATAGGCCCTGCCCATCTCGAGAATTTGGGAAATTTGAAGAATGTAGTCAAAGCTAAAGCCGAAATGCTGGAATTCCTCGGTTCCAGGCAGAGAACCGCAGTGGTAAATCTGGACGATAATAACATAGCTAACATTATAAAAAAGTTCGATTGTGATTATGCAACCGTGGGTATGTCTGAATCAGCCGACTTCAGGATCACTGACATTGAATTTGATAACATGGGCAATGGAATATTCAAACTGAATGGGTATCCTGTTGAACTCAAAATTCCAGGTATGCATAATATCTATAATACATCTATCGCTGCTGCGACCGCCGTTACTTTCGGTATGAATTTCCAGGATGTTATCGGACTACTGCCTTACCTCAAGACGCCTGAGATGAGGAGCTCGGTGGAGGTAATTAATGGAATTACTCTAATTGATGATGCCTATAACGCCAATCCCCAATCCACCCAAAATGCCGTACGGATGTTAAACTCAATCGATGCCAACAAGAGATATATGGTTTTCGGAGATATGCTTGAACTGGGTGACCAATCAGTTGGTTTTCATAAAGAAGTGGGGAAAAGAATCGCCGAGGCCGACATCGACCGACTTATCACCATCGGAGAGCTGGCGGAATACACAGGCAAGGCGGCAGGTAAGTACAATCGAAGCATGGTTGTCACACATCTTAAGGAGCACCGAGAGATCGCCGGTCTTCTGTTTGAGGAATTAAGTGAGGGCGACGCCGTTCTTTTCAAGGGATCGCGTGGCATTGAATTGGAAAAGGTAATCGAATATTTAAAGGAAGAATTGAAAGGCTAATAGATGCTGTACCACCTGTTGCTGCCTTTAACTGATATTATCGGCGGATTCAATATTTTTAGATACATAACGTTCCGGACCGCTTATGCAACCGTCACCGCCATGATTATCTGTTTTATTCTGGGTCCGGCTATTATAAGGATGCTTAAAAGGTATCAGGTAAAGGAGACAATTCGCAGAGAAGGACCGGCATCGCATTACTCAAAAGAGGGAACGCCTACTATGGGCGGGGTTATCGTGCTGGTGGGTATTATAGTTCCCACGCTGCTCTGGGCAGACTTGAGCAATTACTATATTCATCTGGCGCTGTTAGCTACGCTGTGGATGGGGATAGTGGGTTTCATCGACGATTTTCTGAAAGCAATAAAGAAAAAGAGCAAGGGTATGGTGGCGCGGCAGAAATTCTTCGGGCAGATCTCGCTGGGGGTGCTTCTGGGAGCGATACTATATACCAATCCACCATCTGCCGAATTCACAACAACCATCGGTATTCCTTTCTTCAAAAATATACTGATAAATTTGGGTATAATCTATATTCCATTTGTTGTCCTGATAGTTACCGGATCGTCGAATGCGGTAAATCTTACCGATGGTTTGGATGGATTGGCAATCGGACTGGTCGGTATTTGTGCTGCCGCGTTTGCTGCAATCGCTTATATCAGCGGTAGAGTGGATTTTAGCGGATATCTCAATATCGAATATCTTGTAGGAGCGGGCGAGTTATCGGTCTTTTGCGGCGCCCTGTTGGGATCGGCGCTGGGATTTCTCTGGTTTAACTCATAT
>WJIR01000055.1 GCA_014730175.1 Candidatus Zixiibacteriota bacterium | reverse complement strand
TTTTCCCGCTCGCTATTACCTCCGATATTATAAACTTTGCCCGGTTTACCTTCTTGCAATACCATGTCGATAGCTCTGCAGTGGTCGAGTACGTAAATCCAGTCCCGCACGTATTTCCCGTCCCCATAAATCGGAAGAGGTTTATCTTCCATAGCATTTGCTATGAATAAGGGGATCAGCTTTTCCGGGAATTGATAGGGACCATAGTTATTGCTGCATCGAGTAACGATCACAGGGAGTTCGAAAGAGCGATAATAGCTTAGTGCCAGCATATCCGCCGAAGCCTTCGATGCCGAATACGGGGAGTTTGGACTCAGCGGTGTCGTTTCGTCGAAATAACCGTCGGCGCCGAGAGCTCCATAAACTTCATCGGTGGAAATTTGGATGAATGAGGAAACGCCGAATTTCATAGCGGTCTGCAGCAATACCTGCGTACCCACTACATTAGTTACTATAAAAACCGATGCATCGTCCAGTGAGCGATCCACATGTGATTCGGCGGCGAAATTTATGATAGCATCAATTCGGCTATCTCTTATTACCTCTCGAACAGCTCTCACATCGGCAATATCGCCCTGAATAAAGCGGTAGTTCTCCCGATCTTCGATATCCGATAGGTTATCCAGATTACCGGCATAAGTAAGTTTGTCGAAATTTACAATATCATATTCGGGATACTTTTCAATCATGTATCTGATAAAATTAGCGCCGATAAATCCGGCGCCGCCAGTGACCAATAATCTCATCTATCCGTCCTTTCTGTTCCAATCATACGGTATCTCGCCGGAATGAGCCGGTACCCGATATTCGTCCGGATTTTCGTAGTTGTACAACTCGGTGGGGAAGTTTATTACTATCGCCTCCGTATCCGAGATACACTTAAATCCGTGCATCACGCCCCTCGGTATTTTTAATATTGAAGGATTATGAATGCCCATGAAGAACTCGTTAACCATACCCTTAGTCTGGGAATTATCCCTTCCATCGTAGAGTACAACCTTCATCATCCCCACCACGACCACAAAATGATCATCCTGAAGTTTATGATAATGCCAACCTTTTACCACTCCGGGATAAGCCGTCGTTAAATATGCCTGGCCGAATTTGTCGAATATCTCATCGTCGGAACGAAGCATCTCCATCAAGCGCCCTCGCTCATCAGGGATTGCCTTCAGAGGCTTATAAACAACATCCTTGATTAATTCCATCTTAATGCCTTGTATCTAAATCATACAGCTATTACATATAACAAATTGCGAGACCGGTTTACTCCATTTTGTTGGCGCCGAATTTTTTCACGAAGTTGTTGGTCTCCAGAAGCGAATCTATGGACTCTCCCGCATCAGCCCAATAACCATCGAGGAATGCATATTTCATCTCGCCCATTTCTATATATGCATTGTTCACATCGGTGATCTCAAGCTCCCCTCGACCCGATGGCTCCAGCGTCTTGATTATATCGAATACCTTTTGGTCATACATATAGATTCCGATAACCGCATAATTGGTTTTCGGATTCTGCGGCTTTTCTACGATATTTACTATTTTATCGCCGTCAAGCTCTGCGATACCATATTCCCGGGGATTATCCACCTCTTTAAGAAGTATCATGGCGCCGGAATCCTGGCTCTGGAACTCTTTGGTCTGTTTGCGGATGTTATGCTCAATGATGTTATCACCCAGCATTATAAGCACTCTTTCCTCACCGATGAAATGGCGGGTTAAGCCGACAGCCTCCGCGATTCCCCCCTGTCCCTGCTGATATGTATAATTGAGGTGTTTTAGACCAAACTCACTGCCATTGCCCAGCAATCTCAAAAAATCCCCCGCATTATTCCCACCGCATACTATCATTATATCTTCGATTCCGGCGTTCACCAGGGTTTGGATTGGATAGTATATCATCGGTTTATCATAGACCGGAAGAAGATGTTTGTTGGTTATGGTCGTGAGCGGATTTAGCCGGGTACCCAGACCTCCCGCAAGTATGACTCCTTTCATAGCTCCTCCCCAAAAAACCGGAATGTTAATAAGTCATTCCGGGGAATAATTATACAAAACTTGATTACAAAACGTCATTTTTTATCGTTATTCTGGCGCCTAAACGTCTGTCGACTTACAGTGATTCCTTTACTCAACTCCGGCACATAGGTGCGGATACAGCGTATCCGTGTCACTATGTAACCCTACTATATTAATCGCCAGTTTGTCAAATTCCTCAATAGTCTTTTTATCCTTCTTCTTCCTCTTTCTTCTTCTCTGTGATTACTTCCGGTTCGGTCGGCTCCTCGCCTTCTTCTTCCTCGACGACCTCGCCCTCTTCCTCTTCTTCTTCTTCAGGTAATGCAGTCTTGGCGATAGTAGGAGGCACCACCGTAACCATGGTCCTGTCGGGATCGATCAGTATCTCTACTTTTTCAAGCTCCAATTCTTCGACATGGATCGAATCCCCGACTTGCATGTCGGTAACATCAACTTCCACGAATTCGGGAATATCAGAGACCTTGCAGCTTATTTCGAGCTCACGTATAATCATCTGCAGTACGCCGCCATCCTTAACGCCAATAGCAGAACCGACGTATCTTACCGGTATTCTCAATGTGATTTCCTGCTCCGGAGAAACGCCGTAAAAATCCGCATGTAAAACCGAATCATCGATAGGATCCCTCTGCAGGAATTTAAGAAGCGCTGTTTTTTTGTCACCGCCAATATCGAGGCTAACGATAACATTTGTGCTTTGGATCTTACTTATTGCTTGCTCGAAACTCTTGGCATCAAAGTCCAATGATATATTATCCTCGGATGATCCGTAATATACAGCCGGAATGCGCCCTTGCATCCTCAACTTCCTGGCCGCTCCCTTTCCCGAAGTTTCCCTTTTATTTGCTGTTAATTCTACCGCTTTCATATTTGCTCCTGTAATTAACTATTATCTAATCAAATAATGAACTTATAGACTCTCCACCTGCAATCCGCTTTATCGCCTCCGCAAAAAGCTCTGCCATGGAAAGTTTCTGAATCTTACTACATCTTTCATTTGTATCAAAGGCAATTGAGTTAGATACCAATAATTTCTTTATCGGCGATTTCTCAATTTTTTCATAAGCGTCTCCCGAAAAAACGCCGTGGGTACAGCAGGCATAGATCTCATTAGCGCCTTGCTCTACCAACGCCTCCGCTGCTTGCACCAATGTACCGGCCGTATCAACCATGTCGTCACGGATCACGATGTTCTTATTCTTGACATCACCGATTATTGTCATAACCTCGCTCTGGTTATGAGTATAACGGCGTTTGTCGACAATTGCCAAACCATAACGCAGCTTATTGGCAAATGCGCGCGCCATCTTCACCGATCCTACATCCGGAGTAACCGCTACCGCATCCGGTATCGGATTCAATTTAAAGTAGTCATTAAATATCCGCGATGAAAATAGGTGATCCGACGGTATATCGAAAAAACCCTGGATCTGGGACGCATGCAAATCCATCATCAAAACCCTGTTCGCTCCCGCTGCAACTATCATGTTTGCTACCAGCTTAGCGGTTATAGCCACTCTTGGCTGGTCTTTCCTGTCCTGCCGACCGTAGCCGAAGTACGGAATCACTGCCGTTACCCTCGCCGCCGACGCTCGCCGAGCGGCATCGAGCATGATCAACAGCTCCATTAGATTCTCCGCCGGAGGATTTGTCGATTGAACGATGAATACATCACATCCGCGAATATTCTCTTCGATTTTAACGAATACTTCACCATCGGAGAAACGTGAAACAACCACATTAGAAAGCGATATTCCAATACATTTCGAGATTTCTTCAGCAAGTGCCGGATTCGAGTTCGCGGTTAATAACCTAACATTATCGAGATATCGCACGATTACTCCCTGACTGTGTGAAAACATTAATTTAGCATTATCTTCGGAAATATAATTTCTGGGGCGCCAGGATTCGAACCTGGGATGCGGGCTCCAAAGGCCCGTGTCTT
>WJIR01000054.1 GCA_014730175.1 Candidatus Zixiibacteriota bacterium | reverse complement strand
CGATTCATCGTCGGAGCGGAGCATGATCAACCCGAGGATATTAAGCTGGATAGTAACGGTGATGTGTGGGTAATCGGCTGGACCGGTTCCGAAGATTTCCCGACTACGCCGGATGCATTCGATAATACATTGACCGGTTTTAGGGATATCTTCCTAACCAAATTCTCTCCGGAAGATGGATCGATACTCTACAGCACTTTCCTCGGAGGTGATTATACAGATCTGGGTTACGCATTGGCTATTAACGATGCTGACGAACTTTATCTTGCGGGATACACCAAGTCCACTGATTTCCCTGTGACCGAGGACGCCTACCAACCGGAACCTAACGCACCGCTTTATATTTACAAGGATGTTTTCATTACCAAGTTGACGCCGGCAGGTGATTCCATACTGTATAGCACCTATTATGGCGGATACAAAGATGATATCGCCGAGAATATCGAACTCGATTCTGATGGAAATATCATAATTGCGGGTGAAACCAATGCGGAGGATTTCCCGCTGGTCGATCCGATTCAGGCGGATGCGCATGATATTTTCATATCCAAGTTCTCATCTGATGGGCAAACACTAATGTTCAGCACCTATTTCGGCGGAGAGGATTTTGATCGATTGGGTGGATTGACGCTCGATTCGGATGGATATGTATATATCAGCGGTGCGACCCGGTCAATTAATTTCCCGACCACTCCGGGGGCTTTCCAGGAAGAATTCGTGGGTGAGATTCTGGGCTGTGAGATACCTTTTGGGGGTGACTACAATTGCGACGATGCCTTCGCGGCAAAATTATCGACAGAAGGCGAAGGTTTAATCTACTGCACATATCTGGGCGGAAATGATATTGAAGAAGGCCGTAATATCGCTATTGACAGCGAAGGTAGGGTGCACGTGGTTGGCTATACAACCTCCCCTAATTTTCCTCCCAACGGAATTGACACCGCTGCGGAAATATTCGTGTCCAGATTCAATCACGACGGCAGTGTTCTGGATTACTCAGTTACCGTCAACTCCGGATCGTCAAATCGGGGACACGGTATTTATATAGATGATATGGATGATATTTATTTCGCTGGTTCGGTAAATATACCTTCGGAATTCTATTCGGCAAAACTCACAACAGGTGGCGAAATACCGGATGTGACCGTGAATATCTCTTCGGATATGATGGAGATTCCTCCTCAGTCTCAGTTCAGATTTGACGTGGAAGTTACCAACAACGAATCGACATCTCAGAGTTTCATGGGATGGACTGCGGTGCAACGGCTTCCCGATGGTCAGATCTACGAACCGATGATCGGACCAGAAGCGATCACGCTTAATACGGGACAGACTCAGTCATTTAACAATGTTCCTCAGTGGGTCGGCAATGTACCGGCAGGTACTTACAGATATTATGCTCGCATCGGTGAAGGATTTCCTACGCCATTCTGGTCTGAAGACTACTGGGACATCGAAGTAGTAGCGCCGGGTATTGCGGTGATAAGTGATGACAACAAAACGATTACGATCGCAGAGAATGGCTGGGGTACGATGGAATCATTTTACGGAGGGGAAACTCAGGGTTCCTTGCCCGTGGAGTCATCCCTGTTAGGCAACTATCCCAATCCGTTCAATGCAACAACCAGTATAAGCTATTCACTATCCAATGCCGGACACGTTACTTTGTCGGTTTATGATATAGCCGGACGTTTGGTGACCAAGCTGGCGGATGGATATCGGGACGCTGGAGAGCACACCGTAAGCTGGGACGCCTCTCAACATGCTTCCGGCGTTTACTTCTACAAGTTGACCTCCGGTAATGTGGATATCACAAAGAGGATGACATTGTTGAAGTAGTCATTACTCGTTAGTCCTTGGACACAATTCAGGCATGGTCGAGTCGAGGACTTGGCCATGCTTTTTTATGCACTATAGCACTAATCCGGATTAATCATAAACTTCATTTTAGGTAGCGGAAGCCTTTCGCTTTCGCCATTCCCTTGTAGTCTTCAATTCCAATCCGTAAACGATCTACTTCTATTGAATCTCCGAAGGACAGGCCTTCGGCTGCCGGTTAACGTTTTTTATGAGTTGTCCGGGTTAGGATTGTGGACTAATCTGATGTTTGCGTTCCGCCGGAGCATAGACAAAATCCGGGGGGCTCATGAAGCGCACCGCCAGCGCTGTTGCTGGCGGTGCGGATTACATTTTTCACAGAACCGGAATGTCTGCGGTAACTTTTTATGTAGGAAGTGGAGCCATCAAATGCTTGGCCTGCTGCCCAAAGCGTTTACTTCACCAGCGTGATTCGCTGAGCGTAAGTGTCATTCCCAATTGATAACTTGTAGAAATATATGCCGGACGGCGTATCAGCCGCATCCCAGGTAATAACATGTTTTCCGGACTCCATATACCTATCGACTAAATCATTAACAAGCTGCCCACCAACATTGTAAATCTTGAGCTGGACATCTGCATCCCGAATCAGGTCAAACTCAATATTTATTCGCGCATTGAATGGATTAGGATAACTCCCATAGCTAACCTGAGTAGCTGTCAAATTTTCATCCTCATCGGTAAACTCGGAGTTTCTGAACCATCCATCGACCTCCCAGCTTTTACTGCCCGCTGGAGCGGGAGAGGTCACGTAAAATCCGAATTCGGCGGAATCAACTTTCATATCGGGGTAATCGCCGCAATACGCTCTATAACCGTATAAACCCAGAGGAGCATAAACCGGTACATTCTGGTAAACCACGGGAATAATTATTTCTTCCTGGCTTTCAATGGGCACGTTATTATATCTCTTGATCGGTCCGTAAAGAGATCCATCGGGTAAAATCAACTCGATCCATAGATCGGCGAGCCTCATCTGATTGGAGTTATTTTTCAGGTATCCTTCGTAGGCGAAGCGTTCGCCTGCGGGCACACTGATTGGAGCGCCGTCGGGAACCATCGACACGATAAGTTCTCCCTGATGAAAAAACAGAGCGCCTATGTCGGAAACCGTGCCATCAGGATCATTAATGTTTGGATCACCCGCATCTATGCAGGGGGAGGCGTACTGAAGTTCGTAATAACCGTTTTCGGGATCGACGAAAAGAGGGTCTTCGCTGATATTCCCGGTACCATTCCAACCGCCTTCTACGTCGCAATAGGTAACAAAAGCATCGCCGCTTTCCTCTTCGTAGATCTGAGGGCCCAAACCGGCGCTGTTGAAATAAATAATACTGTTATTTATAGCAGGATTGGCCCATTCGTCAACATAGATACCGCCTCCGTAACCTCCGGGCGCGGAGTTGTATGCTATTGTGTTATTCTCCACGGTTGCGTCCGACCATCCAAGATATATTCCTCCACCATTACTCTCCTCCACTAAACCTTCTTCCAGGTAATTTCCTATTATGAGATTGCCGGATATTATACATTCTTCATAATAAGTAGCCGAATAAATTCCGCCTCCAAATGGAAGAGCCGACGGACCTGTCGTTCCATAATTATCAAATATCATGTTATTCAAGATATGCGGCGCGCAGTAAGTGCCTATAAAGATTCCTCCCCCGAGTCCAACAGCGTCGCTGAATAAAGAACTGGGATGAACTGCATTACCTCTGATGATATTTTTTTCAACCGAAGGATTACTATCTCCATAGATATAAATCCCTCCGCCAAGGGCGTCGCGAAGTCCCGCATGATTATCCTCGATCAAGTTCATTGCAACCGTTGGCGACGAGTCAACGATGTAAATAGCGCCTCCTGCATCGTGGGCATAGTTATCTCTGAATGCATTGTACTCGATTAAGGCTTCGGATCCATTGATTAATGTGATGCCACCCCCCTCAATTCTGCCGTAGTTTGTTTCACAGCTATCGATTAGACAATTGCGGATCGTCAGATCCACATCATCGCAATATACGCCGGACGAAATAGAGCGCCGTATATGGCAATATTCCAGAATTGAATTCGATGATGAACTCAGGAAAGTCAAACCTTGATGATAATTGCCCTCGGTAAACGGCAGGAATTTTATGGAATCCGTTTCAGTTCCTACAGCAAGCAAAGTTGCGTTATTATCGATCAGAAATGTATATCCCCAGTATCCGATAAACATCACGTGGACTCCCGGTTCGATCGTCAAAGTCTGGTCGGGAGGAACCCGACAGGAGTCTGTAACAACAACGGTATCCGCATCCCAGACACCGTAAACATCACCACTCACAAAAACCACTTCAGCAGTCGATATCGACCAGCAGTATAATAATGCCGAAAAGTTGACAATGGCAAACAAGCCCCATTTAGCTAATTTGGAATTCATTTGTAATCCTCCGTGTACCAAGTATTATTATATTAAATTCTATCATTAAAAATAGTATATTGGCGATTTAGGTCCATCAGTCAAACAGGAATAGCTATTGAGGTTGCCATTCATAAATAGATACGAAATGTTTTCAATATTGGATTATACAATGAATTTTGGGATATTTTTCAGAATAAGAATGATCGAACTGATTAATTAATAGGGTACACAGCGTGTTTTCTTCTGTGCAGATACCTGATTCGTGAGTAATCTGAGGTGTGGATTCTTAATATCTGGCGCATCTCATAGAATGTTGACAGAATTAATTGAATATAATTCTTGACTTATCAATTTGCGGTTAATAATTTTCCAATTGTTGGTCTTTATAATTATCTCTAATGGACTCCAGCAATCCGGTATAGTTATGATATCGTTAGCGGTAGTTTTTCCTTGTTCACCACGTTTTCGGAATTCATTTGAATTTCACAATGGAAGGTAAAGTAAAAACAAGACGCAGCTTGCTTAATTGGCTGCTAACGGGTAGCCTCGGCACATTAATACTTGCCACCATCTATCCCATAATCAGATTTATTTATCCACCGGATAAACCGGAGGCTGTCCGGAATACTATCGTGGCGGCCAAAGTAGGCGAATTAGAGAAAAATTCCGGGAAAATTTTTAAATTTGGAACGAAACCAGGGATTTTAGTTTACACCAGCGGGGGAGATTATCGGGCTTTCTCAGCTGTTTGTACACATCTTCAATGTACGGTGCAATACGAACCTACAAGAGGTGATATCTGGTGCGCGTGCCACAATGGGCGCTTCGATTTAACCGGGAGGAATATCTCGGGTCCTCCCCCTTCACCGTTGGAAGCTTATGATGTAGCAATCAGAGGCGAAGAAATAATTGTGAGTAGGCGGACAGGTTAAAAATGACAAGGGACCGCGGCAGGAAAATTTATGACTGGTTGGATAGTCGCGTGGGATTATCTTCCGTTGTAGAATTACTCAGACAGAAGCAAGTCCCAAAGCACAGGCACACCACTTGGTACTATTTTGGCGGAATGACCTTGTTCCTATTTGTCATTCAAATCATAACCGGTATCTTCCTTCTGCTTTACTATCGTCCCACGGCGGAGGCGGCATACGAGTCAGTTAAGTTCATTATGACGGAGGTTGAATTCGGATGGTTGATGCGTTCAATACATAGCTGGTCAGCCAATTTAATGATAGCGGTAATGTTAATTCATATGTTCTCTGTGTTTTTCCTTAAATCCTATCGAAAACCGCGAGAAGTAACCTGGATAAGTGGTGTGCTGCTTCTGTTTCTCTCCCTCGCTTTTGGATTCTCAGGTTATCTGCTCCCTTGGAATAAGCTTGCATATTTCGCTACGAAAGTTGGAACTGATATTGCCGGGAGCATTCCGGTTGTTGGAGAACCTGTTCTTAGACTATTGAGAGGCGGTGAAGAAGTAACTGGCGCTACTTTAACCCGGTTCTTCGGTGTACATGTTGCTATTCTACCTATGATTGCTACCTTCATGCTGGGTCTGCATCTGTTCCTGATTCAGAAGCATGGTATGGCTTTACCGCTGAAAGAGGCAAGGGAAAAGGAAGCGGGTGGAGATCTGCAGAATATCCCCTTCATGCCCAATTTCCTGTTAAGGGATGCAATCGGATGGATAATAGCGCTCGGCTTTTTGGTTTTCCTCGCATCCGTCTTTCCTTGGGAACTCGGGGAAAAGGCCGATCCGCTTGCATCAGCCCCCGCAGGGATTAAACCAGAATGGTTTTTTATGTTTATGTTTCAGACCTTAAAATTCATTCCCGGCCATATATTGTTTATAGAGGGAGAGATTTTGGGCATTCTTGCGTTTTCAACTGCAGGCGCTATACTCCTGTTCATTCCATTTATCGATAAGCAAGCGAATAGATTACAGGATAATCGTTCGCTAACTATAGCGGGCGCAATAGCGCTCATTTATTTTATAATTTTCACGATCTTGGGATACATATATTAATGACCTTTTGGATGGCAAGGCAATATCGCTCGGTACGATACATCCTTATATTAGTTTCGATAGTGGTCCTTGTACCAGTAAATCGCCTCTCGGCAGACTCCTGTATGAAATGTCACCAGGAGATTGAAGGCGCTCCCGATTCTCCTACCAAACTGATTGTTTCGGATATTCATTACAGGAATGCTATATCCTGTGCCGATTGTCATGGTGGAGATCCTACTGTGGGATATGAAGAGGGAGATCCATCGCTGGCGATGGATCCGGAAAAGGGTTACATCGGGGTTCCATCGTATAACGAGATACCTAAATTCTGCAGTCGCTGCCACAGCGACGTTGAATACATGAGAGAACGTAGACCGAAACTCAGGATTGACCAGCACCAACTGTATCTAACATCAGTTCACGGAAAACGATTAAAAGAGGGTGACAAGCGCGTTGCGCAATGCGTTAGCTGCCATGGTGCACACGGAATACTCTCCAGCAACGACGTCCGTTCATCGACCTATGTGGAAAATATACCGGGGACATGCGCGAACTGCCACGCTAATGAGGATTATATGGCTCGTTACGGAATCCCTACCGATCAGTATGATGAATACAGCCGGAGTGTTCACGGGAGGCTTCTTTTTGAAAAACACGAGAAGTCGGCGCCAACCTGCAATTCCTGTCATGGGAATCATGGCGCAGCGCCCCTCGGATTAGCGTCGATTGCAGCCGCATGTGGTCAATGTCATGGAATAAATCAAGCATTGTTCGATAAAAGCCCTCACTTTGAACCATGGAAGGAACTCGGAATCCCGGAATGTATTCGGTGTCATAACCATCATCTCGTATTAACTCCAACTGATAATCAAGTGGGCGTTGGTGAGAACTCATTCTGTATAGAATGCCATTCGAGGGGTGACAATGGTTATGAAGCCGCGGCAGAGATGAGTTCGGCGATAGATTCCTTAAAAATGCTCATAGATGAAGCTGATTCGATAATTAGAAGGATTGAAATGTCCGGTGTTGACATTGAAACTGCCCGATACAACCTCACCGAGGCAACCGACCGTTTAATCGAAGCCAGGAACAAAATACATTCATTCAATTCCCGTACAGTACGTGATATTACGAAGAACGGTATCTCCAAAGCCAGACACGTGATACAAAGCGCTGAAGAGGCAGGGGAAGACATGGAGACCAAGCAAAAGGGATTACTATTCACTTCAATCTTAATAATCATATTGGCGGGCTTGCTATTTCTCAAGATCAGGCAGATTGAGGGGCGAGTAAACAAATAACCTTAAAAGAGTAAGCAATGGATTGGACAACCGGCCGATTGATTATACCGCTGGCCCTTCATTAGTATAATCTTTTGTAAATGATTAACACTTATCGATTCCAACTCCGGAGCGTTCCCGCTTTAATCTGCTGCGGCGCTTTTTCTCGGCAAGGCGTTTCTCATGAGCGCGCTTGGGGATTTTAGTTGACTTGCGCCGGGGTTTTTCTTGCAGTGCATTCTGCAAAAGCTCCCGGAATTTCTCGATCGCAGCTTCACGGTTTGCTGCCTGGCTGCGGTACTTCTGCGAGACCACCCGCAGGACACCTTTCTTATTAATACGGGTTTTTAGCTCAATTGAAATCCGCTCTTTCTGCTTATCAGTCAAGCTGGGAGAATTGGCGATATCGAATAGAAGCGTCGCCCGAGTACTTACTTTATTCACATTCTGCCCCCCGGGACCGCTGCTGGCGCCGAACCTGAAATTAATTTCACTCTCGGGTATTGTAATATTCTTGGCAATGTTAATCATAATTCATGTACTAACTTCATTTCATCCGTCATTGCGTTAAACATATCATTATCGCACTTAGTTCGCAACGTATCCTCGCTTTATTTATATACATATAAAGAATTACCAAGTGATAACACTTAAATCAGACGATACCCTATTATAACTCCGATTCGGTTCGCTTACCGAATACGTTGTATAAAGCCGGAAGTACTATCAGGGTTAATAAGGTCGATGTCATTATCCCGCCGACTACGACCGTAGCCAAAGGACGCTGGACTTCGGCGCCAACTCCGGTGGAAATCGCCATCGGCACAAAGCCGAATGCCGCAACCAACGCGGTCATCAGCACCGGGCGCAAACGCGTTATAGCGCTTTCTTCGATTGCGGCGGTGATCTCATATCCCTCCGAACGCAATCGTTTGATAGTAGAAACCAATACCAATCCATTTAGAACGGCTATTCCGGATAGGGCGATAAATCCTACTCCCGCAGAGATAGAAAACGGCATCCCCCTAAGAGTAAGTGTTATTACTCCCCCAAGGGTAGCTAACGGCACGCCTGAGAATATCAGGATAGCATCGCGAGCAGACCGGTATGTCCAGTAAAGCAATCCGAAAATTAAAAACAAAGCTATCGGAACCACTATGGCTAATCGCGTTCGCGCTCGTTCCAGATTTTCGAACTGACCGCCAAGGCGAATAAAATATCCTGCAGGCAGCGTGATCTGTTCATCCAGTTCTCCCCTTAATTCATCCACAAACGATCCCATATCTCTATCCCGGACATTACACTGTATTACTACGCGTCGTTTGCTCCATTCGCGTGTTATCGATGCAGGTCCATCATCAAGCATGATTTCGGTAACCCGATCCAAACTCACCAGCGCACCGGTTGAAGATCGGAGAAGTATCCGGTTGATATCCTCGACTCCGGACAACCGGGTGGTATCTACCCTCACGGCGAGTTCGAATCGCCGCTGTCCTTCGAAGACATCACCAACCGTTATCCCGCCTATGCTCTCGATTCCGGTCAATACATCGCGCGATGTCAAGCCGAATCTGGATAGTCTATGTCTATCCACGGCGAGTTTCATCTGCGGCTGTCCAGTCAACTGCTCAACTGTCACATCGGCGCTGCCGGGTATTTGCTCGACCAGGGCAGCTATTTCATCCGCTTTCCGCTCAAGTGTATCGAGATCATCGCCAAATAACTTTATCCCGATATCGGACCGGATACCGGATAACATCTCATTGATCCTCATCTCGATCGGTTGGGTGAATATGCGGTTCTGCCCCGGCATATCGGAAAGCTCTTCGTCGATAGCATCAACCAATTCCTGCTGAGTACTGGCTCGCACCCATTGATCGCGAGGCTTGAGTGAAATGAACATATCGGAGAGCTCCAATCCCATCGGGTCTGTGGACAATTCGGCGGTGCCCGTTCTTGTCCAGATCAAATCGATTTCATCCGGGAATTTCTCCAATAAGTTTTTCTCAATCCGTGTGTTATATTCAACCGACTGCTCGAGAGAGATACCCGCCAGTCGTACTAAATTGATTACTATGGTGCCCTCGCTGAGACGAGGGACGAATTCCGAGCCGAGTTGGCGAAACAGACCGATTCCGCCGACTATCATCAGCAGCGTTACTATTATCACGATCCGGCTGTATTTTATAGCCAACGCAAGCACCGGTTTATAAGCCTTCCGGAGCCAGTTTACGAATCCGGGTTCGCGTTCGGTCACGTTTCGCTTAAGAAATGTCCCGATCAGTGCCGGTATGACGCTGAAAGATAGAAGCAAGGATCCGGTTAAAACAAAAACGACCGTTAGAGCCATAGGGCGGAACAGTTTGCCTTCCACTCCCTGCAAAGTCAGTATGGGAAGATATACAATGATAATTATCAACTCGCCAAAAAGTGTTGGTTTCCGCACTTCCCAGATTGCATCACGTATCACCTGCAATCGATTTGCAGACGGTCCGGAATGAGTAAGACGGCGTACCGAATTCTCGACCTGGATAACGGCGTTGTCGACTGCCAGGCCGAAGTCGACAGCGCCCAGACTCATCAGGCTGCCGACGATTCCTGCCCTGGACATCATGTCAAACGCAAACAGCATCGATAGTGGAATAGCCGACGCCACAATCAAACCGGCGCGAAGGTTTCCCAGGAAAAGGAATAGTATCGCAATTACCAGCGCCGCGCCGTAAAACAGGTTATGCTCAACGGTTGAGAGCACTTTATCGACCAGTTCTGTTCGCTCATAAACCGGCTTTAATTCTATGTCCTCCGGTATTCCCTGACGCGCTTCCTCCAATCTCTCTGAAAGTTCGCGTGTAACCGAAGCCGGATTCTCGCCGGTGATCATAAAACCCAATCCCAACACAGCCTCGCCTGTCCCGTTGTACGTGGTTGCGCCGCGCCGGATCTCATGCCCGATTGCCACTTCCGCGATATCTTTTACCGAGATCGGAATGCCTTCCACCGAAGCTATGACAATTTCTTTGATCTCCTCGATCGTTTCGACAACGCCGATACCCCTCACCAGCGTCATCTCACCGCCCCTGTTAATCTGTCCACCGGGCACATTCCCCAGCTCGGCTTCCACTGACGAAACGACCTCATGGAGAGTTAATCCGTATTGCGCGATTTTCGCGGGACTGAACAGTATCTGATACTGTTTAACGAAACCTCCCCAACTGTTTACCTCAGCGACACCGGGAACGGCAAGCAGTTGCGGTTTAACTATCCAATCCTGAACCGTGCGCGCTTTGGTTTCATCCTCCGATTTATTGATGGCTACATAGTGGAATATCTCGCCCAATCCTGTTGATACCGGGCTCAGCTTGGGAGCGCCTACCCCGTCCGGCAACTCCACCGATACCAATCTTTCGCTGACCTGTTGGCGAGCGAGGTAAAGATCGATCTCGTCGTCAAAAATGGTCGTTATTTGAGAAAGCCCGTATTTCGTTACGGATCGAACTTCATCCAATCCGGCAAGCCCGGTGAGAGCTTGTTCGATGGGATATGTTACCAGTATCTCGATATCCTCCGGCGACCATCCCGGCGCGGAGACGTTCACCTGCACCATTACGGGAGTGGTGTCGGGGAATGCATCGAACGGCAGATTCCATAATGCAACAAGCCCAAAAACTACCAGAATCGAGGTGAGTACCAGGACCGCGTAGCGATATCTGAGTATCGCTTCAACTAAATGCCTTAGCATACGTCACCCTAACCGACCGGATCAAGACCGCAGCATCCGGCGCCCAGGCTGGATTTCTTCAATTCGGTTTTCAGGAGAAATGACCCATCGACAACCACTTCGTCGCCCGGGTTTACGCCTTCGGAGACCTGGTAATAATCCCCGCTGCTTGAAACCAAATTAACCTTGTAAGGGCGATATCGTGAATCCGATTCCTTGACGAATACCACATTACAGCATCCTTCCCATTGCACCGCATCCTTGGGAACAAGTACAACTCGCTTCCCTTCGTGATGCGAAATTCTGGCGACACCGAATTCTCCTGCATGTAATCCAGCGTCTGGATGGACCACCTCGGCGCGCACGATTCCGGTGCGAGTATGCGGATCGATATATTTTGATACCCAGATAATTTTTGCGCCCACCTGATTTAGTCCGAATCCGTCGGAAGTGAATGTCAGAGCCTGACCGACCTTTACCCGACGTATCTGCTGCTCTGTGAGGCGCGCCTCAATCCACATCTGCCGCGGATCCGCGATCATTGCGAATGCCTTACCGGCTTCCATCAACTCACCAAGTTGAGCTATTCGCTGAACCATCACCCCACCTGCTTGAGCTCGCAACGGGAACCGGTTGGAAACCGATTTGTTCTCGATGATTAATTCGATATCTCCTTCACTCATCCCTGCAGATATCAATAATCCCTTGTGGCTGTTGAAATCGGTTAGCGCTTGTTCAGCGAGCGCCTGTTCTCTTTCAAAATCCTGATCACTGATCAGATTCCTGTTTTTAAGTTCCCTGTGCCGTTCAAACTCTTTTTGCTCGACTTGATATGCAGCGTATGACTTCAGCAATCCCGCTTGCAGTTCGGCTATCTCCGGAGATTCCAGTATGGCTAATATATCACCCTTGTTGATTTCGTCCCCCGGTGAAACCACCCATCGCGATACCAATGCTTTGACCGAAGATGTAATCACGTTTGACCTGGTTTCATTGAATACGACTTCAGCCGGAGCTTCGATATTAGTTTCCTCCTGGGAGACATATACCAGCTGGGTAGTAAGCCCGGTTTTACTGGCGGTATTTGCTGATGCGAACTGTATCAGTGCGCCATCGGTAGCGCATACGTCCGAATTGGGGCGATAGAAGAGGGAGACCTTGATCTCATCATCCATCGATACTACCGTCGCTTCCCTGAGTAGTTTCTCCTGAGGGAATTCGATTCCGGGATTGCAAAGACGGCAATGCGATTCCGGTATACCGTGCCCCGCGCACCAATCGCCGGTCTCCTTGAAATGCGCCACCAATTCCGGGTGGCATAAGGTACATTCCGATTCCGGGACAGAATGTTCGGCACACCAATCTATCGCTTCATCATCATGGGTTTCAGCATCCTCCGGATGCTCTCCGGGCGGATGATTATGGCCTGCGTGAGGATCGATATCCTCAGTATGAGAGGCATCAACGGTTTCGACATCATCCGAACCGTAATCCCCCAAAAAATATGCGGAAACTATTGCTATCAAGGTTACAGATATTATTGCGAACAGGATTTTGGATGAAAATCTCATACTACATCTCCTTTCAGAAATGATGAAAACACCATAACGTGTGCTGATTTAAAGTTTAGAAGCAGCTCTTCCGAGCTTAGTCTATACTTGCTAACAGGAATGTAATCAGGAGATTTCGGGAGGTCGGTCGATAGCGCTTACCCATTCGCTGTAGTAACCGGTTGGATACCCGTCGATTAACCAGGTGAAGTTAATATGGGCTGAATGAAAGTTTGGATAGAATTCGGTTATCGCTATTATATTGTGAGCGCAGTTAAGGCACATGCACAGATCCGAGCATTCGCAATCACAATCGTTTTCGCAGTGGCTTTCAAGAAACTCGGCTGCGGAAACTATTGAAAAGGTCGTCAAGACAGCTATGGATATGATAATAACGAATGGTATTCTTCGGCTGAAAATCCTCATAGTTGATTTTAAACGCTTTAGTAATCCGGTTAGTTCCGATAAAATTTGATGAATTAGGGGTTTTTGTGATTGGTACTTTAGATGGGGAAAATGCAGAATCATAGTATTTTTCTGTGGCAAAACACAGGAAATTTTATTTATTAATAGAAAATTGCATAATTGTGAATCAGCGGAGCTACCATGAATAGAATTTCGAACAGGCTACCATTCAATTTCAACAATCCCAAAATAAACCATATTGATGATTACGAGTTTTGCCGTAGTACGAAGATTTATCTGAATCAAAAACGAGCGGCTTCTAATCTCGATGAAATCGAAATAATGAAAGAGTCCGGCTATGCCGATCTCAATAAGTTCAGGAAACATCGGGAGTTATGGCACAAGCTCGCCAGAGATGTACCCAGGGGATATCTGGAAGCGCTCGAAGTGGATTATAAAATACTCCGATTTACGATCGAACTTGACCAGGAGAGTTTTGAGGAGGCTCTGGAATTGGAGCTGTATCCGAAAACATTCATTATCAGATATATGGCGGCAATCTATCAAACGAAAGATTTCGGACGGAAAATAACCGAAGAAGAAGCAGTGGAGCTGGTTCGAGAAATCTCAGTTAAAAACAAACTGAGATGCTGCATTAATTATCCGTCATTTAAAACCATCTGGATAGAGCCGGATAATACCATAACTACGACTTACTACAAACCATCAATCAAATTCACGAAAAAGTGGGTGAAGTTTGGTGAGACCGGGGAGGGGATTGGGGAAATAAGTGTAAGGTGAGTAGTCAATAAACAGATAAGTAATATGGTTAACCGGTATATACGAACGTTATCAAATCTCATCAAGGATTTTAATCTCTCAACCAAGCACCTTATCGCCCCCACTTTGCGGGTGGGGTATCAGTGGCTGGATTCGGTGACCCGTGCCGGGCAGCCAGTGCTCAATGTACATGTTGACACACTGAAGAAGTCGGCGCTGGATATCGCTTTGCCGGAGATTCAGCGACGGGGTTTCAAATACTTAAGCGGTATTCAAGCGGAAATTCTCGTTAATGGTATTTTTGCCGGGCTGCAGCGTGAAGGCAAGGGATATCTTACCAATCTCGATATCAGTCAGGGGCTGGTCGAACGGATGGTCGGTTCTATCAATGATCTGCGGCTTGCCGGAATCAGTTCAGAAAGTTTAAATACTTCCGGTTTCGAGGTGGATATAAAGGCTAACGAAATCAAGAGGCTGCTGGCGCTCTACGAAGCGGAGTTGGAACGGCGGAAGCTGGTGGACTATGCTGATATCCTGCGGATATCCGCAGAACGATTGCGTGGAAATCCGGGCGGTGACGTTCTCTACCTGATCCCGGAGGATATGGAGCATGACCTTAAGGGACTGGAACGGGAATACTGGGAGAGTATCCCCGATGATCAGCGTGTCATACTTGAAGTGGATAAACCCGATGAGCTTCCATCGGGTAAAGCAAGCGATGCATCACTTCTGCGCTTTATTTCCGACCCCAAATCGGCGCCGCTTCCCTCGGAAGATGGAACCGCTCGAATATTCCGGGCGGTGGGCGAAGTTAACGAGGTAAAGGAAGTGTTGCGATTCTGCCATGAGCAAAACATACCGTTCGATGATGTCGAGATAATCCATACCAACCGTGAAACTTATGTTCCTTTGATATATGAAATCATGTCCGGGCTGAAGACGGAGGATAAGGATGAAACACATGTCACATTCGCCGAAGGGATACCGATACGATACTCCCGCCCGGGGAGGGCGGTAATCGCCTGGCTGAATTGGATAGAAGAAGGTTATCCGCAAGCAACACTGGTGCGGATGATTCAGGATGGCTTGCTGATGATAGAGGCGGATTCACCGGAGAAAGTGAATTATACTGAGTTCGCCAACATACTCAGAACCGTTCCGATCGGAGCGGGAAAAGAAAGATATCTCGCAAAAATCGATGAGGAGATAACAGCATATCGAAAGCGTATCGAATACCGTTATAAAACGGAGGAACAAGACGACGAAACGGACGACATAGAGGAATATGCTCGCAAAATAGACAAACTCGGTTTTATCAGACGGCTCGTAGAACAACTTCTGTCTTGCTGTATGGATAAAAATTACAATAGAAAGTTTCTTGCCGGCATCCGCGATTTCCTCGGCAGCAATGTCCGTTCGATTGATCGCATGGACCAATATGCCAGGGAATATATCGAGGATACAATCAAGGAACTAATGGATAATCTCGAGGATGATACAATCGAGGGGCTTAATATACTTGAATGGCTGATTGACATCTTATATTATCAGGGAGTCGAGGGGAAAGGACCTCGTCCCGGATGCTTGTATGTCGCTCCCCTGCATATTGGAGGGCATTCAGGCAGGAAGCATACATTTATAATCGGACTCGATGACGCTCGTTTCCCGGGTTCGGGCGGACAGGATCCGATACTACTCGATGATGAGAGGGAAGGATTATCCGATAACCTGACGACATCCCGGACACGTGTTGAGAAACGGTTGGATGATTTCGCTTTTCTGCTGTCTCGCCTGCGGGGTCATGTCACGCTCGGATATAGCTGCCGGAATCTGATTGACGACAGGGAGATGTTCCCCAGCCCGGTCTTGATATCAGCTTTCAGGGTATTATCCGGAAATGCTGAAGGGGACTATGAGCAGTTCATTAATTGGGTATCGGATCCGGTTTCATTTGCGCCAGGTTCGCCATCCCGCTGTATCGATTCCACCGAATGGTGGATATGGAAATTGAGCGGTGATAAGAGCTACTCCAACGCACAGGCTATACTACATGAACAGTTTCCTCACCTCAAGCGTGGAGCGATCGCAATGGAGGCGCGCGGTAGCGATCGGTTTAACGAATACGATGGCTACGTACCAGAAGCAGGCGCCGATCACGATCCCACCAGACCCGACGCACCGGTTCTGTCGGCAAGCAGACTGGAGACCCTGGGAAGGTGCCCAATGGAGTATTTCTTTAGGTACGTACTGGGGATTGAGTTACCTGAGGAGTTTGAAATCGATCCGTCTGTATGGTTGGACGCATTACAGAAAGGGGAGCTGCTCCATTCCGTATTCAAGACATTCATGTATCAACTTAGAAGCCAAGATTCGCTTCCGGTATTCAAACGGGATTTAAAGCTACTGCACGATATTTTAGACAGGGAAATCGAAAAATGGCGCGAAATACAGCCTCCTCCTAACATTGATGTTTACAATCAGCAGGTTAAGGAACTGAGAACGGCAGCTATGATTTTCCTCTATGAGGAAGAGGATTATTGTAAAGATTACATTCCGCTCTATTTCGAAGCATCTCTGGGATTGAAGCCAGAAGAGGAAGGAACGCCTTTGGACGTTGATGAGCCGGTGGAGATTATGCTGCCTTCCCGCAAGGTTATCCGGGCGCGCGGCAGAATCGACAGGATCGATGAAGTCAAGGGTAGCGATAGCAAGCAATTGATTGTCTGGGACTATAAAACCGGAAGCGCTCGCAGCTATGATCTATTGGACCCTTTCATGAATGGTCGTCGTATCCAGAACGTCTTATACCTTGAAATGCTGAAATCGCGCTTACGGCAGCTAAAATCGCCAGCGAGGATAAAAAAGTTCGGCTACTACTTCGTAAGCCAGCGAGAGCATGGGGAGCGAATTGAGTGGGATGCCGACCAGTTAGAGCAAGGGAAAGAAGCGCTGCAGCATCTCTGCGATCTGATGGCGTCCGGCTGTTTCCCATTCACGGATAATCCGGACGATGTAAAGTTCAGTGACTATATCTTTACAGTCAACAGCGTTGCCGATTTGGCGAGTTGCGCTGCAGATAAACTGCAGAATCCCGATAACGCGGTGTTGAATCCTTTTACAACACTGAGGGATTACCCGACGGAGGAGGAAGATGAGTAGTAAGTCGAATAAGAAGCTTCCCCCTCTGGCGGATCAAACTCAGCGCGATATGATATTAACGGAGCTTGATAAAAATATACTGGTAGAAGCCGCCGCCGGCACCGGTAAGACGACCAGCATGATAGGAAGGATGATTGCGCTCATTAAAAGCGGAGAGTGTAAACATGTCCGGACGATGGCGGCGGTAACATTCACGCGTAAAGCGGCGGCTGAATTGAGATCACGCTTTCAGGTCGAGTTGGAGAAAGCAATCAGGGAAACCGAGGGAGAAGAAAAGGAAAATTTAATCCAGGCGCTCGATAACATCGAGCAGTGTTTTGTAGGCACCATCCACTCTTTCTGCGCACGAATACTGCGGGAGCGTCCGGTGGAAGCAAATGTTGATCTATCCTTTACGGAGATCGATGAAGAGAGTGATTCTCGACTTAGAGCCGAGGCCTGGGAGCTGTACAGCGCACGACTGTTCACCGACGAAAGTGATACCATCCTATCCGAACTCAATCAATACGGATTGCAGTTATCACAGCTTGCGGATACTTTCCAGCGTTTTGCGGATTACCCGGATGTTGAGTACTGGGAATTGCCCGATGACGACCTGAGATTGCCGGATCCGGAGCCGGTGATGCATCAAGTTATGAGGTATATAGAGCACATGGAGGAACTCCGATACCGGTTGCCATCCGAATGGGGGAACGACAGCCTAATACCAAATTATCTTAGAATTCCTCGTATCGTCTCCCATTACAAGCACAGGATGGAGCCCGTGGAATTAATGGAAATCCTTACGTTTTTCGATTTTAAAATTAAGCTGGTGCAAAAGGAATGGGTGAAGACCGGTAACTTCAGCAAAGAGGAAGCCATAGCTGAGAGGGATAGATGGGACAGCTTCCGTGACGATGTAGCTGAACCGCTGCTGCGGATATGGCGGGAGCTTCGCTACAAACCGATTATTCGCGCCATGCTCGGTGCGAAAGAGATATATGATCACCTCCGGCATTCTCGTGGACTTCTGAATTTTCAGGACCTCCTTATGAAAACAGCATCGCTTCTTCGCGACAAGCCTAATATTCGCAGGTATTTCAGCCGAAGATATACCCATTTACTCGTTGACGAATTCCAGGATACCGATCCGGTGCAAGCCGAGGTGATGCATTTACTGACTGCGGACAACATTCATGAAACCAACTGGAGGAAATGCAAACCGCGACCGGGCGCGTTATTTGTCGTGGGAGACCCCAAACAGTCCATCTATCGATTCCGTCGCGCTGACATCGTAACCTACAACGAGGTTAAGGATATCATCGGTAAGCAGGATAATGGATTAATACTCCAGCTTTCGACCAATTTCCGAACAATTGGATCGATAATCGACTGGGTTAATCGAGTCTTCGAGCCGGATGAATCCAACGGGGAGCAACCAGCGTCCGGAGGGAATCGTTTTCCGGCTACTCATTCTCCCCAATCCCCCGCTTATGTTCCTTTGAACACCGGGAGGGTAGAAGGGAATAAAGCTGATTACTCCACAGTATTCTCACTTCGTATCCCGAGTGAATTGGCAAAAAGGGAGTTTTCGGTAGAATACGAAGCAGACCGTATCGCAAGGATTATCAAGCAAGCTATCGATCTCAAAATGTTAATTTCCCGGACAATATCTCAGATAGAAAACGGTGTTTCTCCCGAAGCCGGTCCCGATGATTTCATGATTATTACCAGGAATCGTCGTGACCTAAGCTTGTATGCGCGCAAACTTCAGGAGTACGGGATACCGCATCACGTTACCGGCGGCAGCGCTTTGAATGAAGTATTCGAACTGAAGCTGCTTTACCATTGCTTGAATGCGGTTGTACATCCCGAGAATCCGGTGGCATTGGTGGCGACCCTGCGCAGCGAGCTTTTCGGTATCAGTGATGTCTCCCTGTACAGATTTAAAAAGCATGGAGGGGAATTCGTCTATACAGGAGTGGTCCCCGATACACTTCCGGATAATGACAGGCAGGTGTTTGTCGATACATTCTCTCGACTGAGAAGATACGCTCGATGGTTTTCCGTGCATCCTCCTATCACCACTATCGAAAAGGTTGTAGCTGACCTCGGTTTGATGGCTCAATGCTGTTCGATTCCCGAAGGTGATCAGAATGCAGGGAGCCTGGCGAAAGCAATTGAGATCCTTCGAAATGCTCAGGCTGATACCTGGAGTGTATCCCAGATTGTCGATTATATGCGGCAACTAACCGATATGGAAGAGAAATACGATGGTATCTCGATCCATTCCCACGAAATACCCGCTGTCCGAATAATGAATCTGCACAAGGCAAAAGGATTGGAAGCTCCGGTGATCTTTTTAGCTAATCCTTTTGGAGAGAAGGAGCGTGAACCGGAATTGCATATTAATCGATTCGGCGATAAGGTCAAAGGATACATGCCCGTATTAGGATACGGGAATAGAAAGTTGGCGCAACCTCCGCGCTGGGATGAGTTAGCTGAAATAGAGGCAGAGTTTCAGGATGCGGATGTTTTGAGATTACGTTATGTCGCTGCTACCCGGGCATGTTCGGCGATGGTGGTTACATTGCAGACAGCGGGACGTCATCGGAGACATAATCCATGGCAACATTTCGAAGAGCATTTGAATGATGCCCCCGAGGTTGGTGATCCCGATGTGAAGCCGGTCGATAGGGAGCAGGAAGCCATGCTCGATACAATGAAAATGATATGGGAACTCGATGAAATAGCCGTAAAGCACCGAATTATCAGCCGTCCGACCTATCTATCTTCTACGGCAAAATTCATGGCGCGTGAATATTTCGCTGAAGATGCTGCCTACGAAATGACCAGAGATACTGCGATAAGCGAAACCGGTATTGAGTCCGCAGGAGAACATGGAACAGAATGGGGAACTGCCATACATTCGCTGCTGCAGATAGCAATGGAAAGCGGTATCACCGAACTTGAGGACGCCGCCAAAGCGGTACTTGCAGAAAATGATATCCATATTGATTTCGCTACTGAAGCGGTGGAGTTGGTGAGGTCCGTGATGCAATCTGAAATCTGGACGCGAGCACAGAACAGCGACAGATGTTTTACGGAGGTTCCTTTCCAGATTTTACTGGGTGAGGAGCATCGGTTTTCCAAACCTGTAATTGTCCGGGGTACAATCGATTTAGTCTTCTATGAAGATGATGGATGGACGCTGGTCGATTATAAAACGGGTATTGGCAAGACGGAAACGCTCGTAAAGAAGTATGCCCCTCAATTGGAATTATACGCCAGAGCCTGGAGAATATGCACCAACCAGCCCGTAAGAGAGAAGCTAATTCTATTCATTGCGACGAATGAACTTGCGGTGATTGAACAACAGACTCAATAAAATTCGTCGCACCACTTCACTACTTTTTCGATTCAGCAGTTAAAAAACATCCAATCGAGACTATGTTTCGTATTACGTATTGAGAGGTTTTGGCCAATAGACGTAATTTTGCAGATAAAGTTTTAAATGAACCAAAAGTTTTTTAACTGCCTTAAAAGGAGTATCCAAATGTCTCCACTAATTGTCAAATCATCGTGTAAATACTTATTTGCAATTATACCGGTTTTCGTTTTCTTGTTTTTACAGTCTGCTTATGGAGACGCAATCTTCGTAAACGGCGATGTATCCGGAACTTGGAGCGCCGATACTGTAGTTGTAACCGATTCAATACGTATCCCTGATGGCGAGATGTTAACGATTGAACCCGGAACCGAAGTTCTGTTTCTGGGATCTACCGCATTTGTAATCGATAATAATGCGATATTACATGCGGTCGGTACTCAGCAGGATACAATAGAATTCCGGCCCTTCACCCCGGAACAGCGATTGTTGGGATTCGACTTTTTAAGCTGTTCTGATCAAACCACACTCGAGTACTGCCATCTAAAGAAATCTATCTGGTCATGTATTCGCTGTGATAATTCCAGCATCACCATTCGGAATAGTCTGATCGATAGCTGTCATGCTTATTCGGCTAACAACTCCGGCGGTGGCGCTATCGAATTAAAAAATAGTTCTGATGCGCTTATCGAAGGGAATACAATACGCGACAATGAGTCTAATAAGCGCGGCGGTGGAATCTACAGCTATCAGAGCTCTCCAATTATTACGGGAAATACGATACAGAACAATGTGGTCGGTGATCTCACCTCTGCTTACGGCGGCGGTATATGCTGCATTGAATCCGGTCCGCAGATCACAGGCAATGTTATATTGGACAATTTAGCCGATCCTTCCGGTATATTCTCTCAGGTGTATGGATACGGTGCCGGAATATACATTGAAGATAATAATGGAGTCGATATCCTTATTGCTGAAAATATCATAGGCGGCAATACTGTTGTTTGGGGCGCGAATTCCGATGGGTATGGCGGCGGAATCTATATTCGCACCAGCGATATAAACGTAACTCTTGCTAACAATACTATTGTCGACAATACGGTCGAACATAACCATGGCGGCGGCATCTATGTCGGTTGCCATGATTTGGTTCTCGAGGACAATCTTATCGATGGTAACACAGCCGGCGAATATGGCGGGGGCATTTATATCGAATTCTGCAGCAGCGGCGTATTCGAAGGCAATATTATTACCAACAACCGTTCCGTGGATTACAGCGGTGGCGGAATATCCATGGAATTTGGTTATCCGATGATGGATAAAAACACGATCGCCTATAATATCGCTCCTGACTTCGGCGGGGGTATTCACTGTCTTTCACCTTCCGGTCCGATCATTACCAATTCCATAATATATTTTAACAGCGCCGGAGAAGGCTCTCAGATTTGGCAGGAAGCATCCGGGGTGGAAGTAACTTATTCTGATATTCAAGGAGGATGGAGCGGTATGGGCAATATCGATGCGGATCCGCGCTTTGTTGACCCCGATAACGGTTATTTCGATCTCCAGCATACTTCGCCCTGCATCGATACCGGTGATCCCGATACCAATGATCCAGACGGCACTATATCCGATATGGGAGCAAAGTATTTTCGACAGTACGAACTTATTGTTTCCATGACTCCCGAAGATGCACCTATTAGCGTCCCTGCCGGCGGCAGTTTCCGGTATGAGGGATATCTAAAGAATAACACAAATCAGATGATGACATCCGATGTTTGGGTTAATCTGATATTGCCCGATGGCAATCTTTACGGTCCTATCAAGCAATTCAATGATGTGCCTCTCGATGCCCAGGAAGAGATTATAATTTCTAACGTAAACCAGAACATTCCCATGTATGCGCCGAGTGGTATCTACGGATATAGAGCATTTTGTGGTGAATTTCCGGATATGAAAACAGATTCGGCGGAATTCGGATTCACAGTCACATTTCCTCTGGCAAATGGAACCTCGGAATGGACTCTATCAGAATGGTTTGATAAAAACGAAGAAGCCTCGGCGGACAAAAACTCGCCGGTAAACCATGTATTAATCAACAACCATCCCAATCCATTCAACGCATCCACGCAGATTTCATTTGAGTTATCGGAAGCGGAAGAAGTCTCTCTGGATATTTATAATCTGAGGGGCCAGAGAGTTGAAAATTTGATATCGGGCCGAAAAGAAGCGGGGAGACATACCATAAGCTGGAATGCATCCTCCCATTCAAGCGGGATATATTTTATTAAGATGGCGGCCGGTACAAATCACCTAACCAAGCAAATCACGGTCTTGAAATAAAATATTTTTCACATATATAAGAGACAGTACAACATTCATGTAAGAAGTATCAATCAAGTATCGGATAGACGCGGAACGTTTTATCCCATCCAATAGTTAAGGAATTACGTATTACACACTAAATACCATCCGGTTTTCTTCATACAGCACATACAAATTCGCGCTCAAATTTTAAATCGACCTATGTTGTAAAACCGAGTATGAAAGGAGTTCTAAGAATGCACAGAATAACCGCATTAATTGTAGTCATCTTTCTGGTTTGCTGCTTCTCCGTGCAAGCTACTGTTATCCATGTTCCAGGAGATTACTCCGCCATCCAGGATGCGCTTAATGCTGCATCCTTTGGTGATACAGTTCAGGTGACGGCAGGAGTATATTACGAGAATTTAACATGGCCCTCTATTAACGGAATAAAATTATTCGGCGAGTCGAAGGAAAATACTATTATTGATGGGAATAACGCTGGTAGCGTAATCCGTTTCGAAGATGCTAACGTTATATCGAGCGCTACCGTTGTCGACGGATTCACTATTACTCACGGTAATGCACAACCTCCCTGGCCCGAATCTCAAGGCGGCGGCATATACCTGGCCAGTGCTCATCCCATTCTACGAAATCTCTACGTAACCGATAATTTCGCCGACGATTTCGGAGGAGGAGTCTATTGTGCTGCTTCTAATGCTACTTTCCAAAACGTTGTCATATATAACAATGAAGCACTTTCTCACGGCGGATTCGATAATCGCTCAGGTTCCCCGGTCTTAAATCATGTAACTATCTCGGGAAATGACCCCGGGGGATTTTATCACAAAGGAAGTGGACTTCCGCTGATAATCAACAGTGTCTCTGCCTTCAACTGGGATTATGGAATCAGGGTAGAGGGGAATACCTTCCAACCCGGAAGAATTGCAATTGGTTATTCCAATACTTACGATGCCGTTCAGCTAATTGGGTATGCTTCTATAGATTGGCTCGAGGGCAATATCGATACCGATCCTCTATTCCGCGATCACAATAATGGCGACTATCACCTTCAGGATTCCATGGAATGCGGCGATGCGCAATATTCGCCCTGTATAGATGCCGGCGATCCCGAGTATATAGATCGCATTCACGATTGTAATTGGGGATTAGGCGAAATGCGCGCCGATATGGGCGCGTATGGCGGGGTGATTGGAGTTCCGCAGTTCAGCAATATCGATCATACTCCCGATGAGCCCGGAAATATGGAAGATGTTGAAGTATCTGCAACCATCACCGATCCCGATGGATACATCGATTTTGCAGATCTTTATTACGATGCCGGCTCCGGCTACATGGATATCAGCATGAGCAACCAGGGCGACAACTACTCAGGCACGATACCAGGGCAATCCTGGGGAACCGAGGTGTTTTATTATATCGAAGCGACCGATGACATGGGCTATGTTTCGGTTAGCGATACTTTCTCCTTCAGTGTTGTCGAAGCATTTTGCTGTGATGTTGAGATGGAACCGGACGAATATCCGATCAACGTTCCTCCCGGCGGTGCATTCGGACTGACAGGGATAGTCGGCAATCCGCGCGATACATCAATCGTAACAGATGTATGGGTCACCGTTAATTATCAAAGCTTTTCGTTTCAGGTTGCGCAGTTCCGCAACATCAATCTCTCACCCGGGCAATATATACAGGCTCACATGAATCAGAGTGTGCCGATGACCGCTCCGACCGGTCAATATGATTACAACGCATTTTGTGGTGATTACAACGGCTGGATGGTTTGCGATATGGCGACTTTCGAATTCAATGTGACAGGTAACGTATTGGCTCGAGGCGTTACGGAATGGAATCTGGAAGGCGGCTGGGATTTTGATAGTGGAATTCCGAGCGACTATGCTCTTGTGGGCAACTATCCGAATCCATTTAACGCCGTTACTACCATAAGATTCGATTTGCCGGTCGAGAGTGATGTAAACTTGAGCATTTACAATTTACTGGGGCAGAATATCGAAACATTAATCGATAGGGAAATTTCCGCAGGCCAGCACAATATTAAATTCGACGCCTCCGATTATGGCAGCGGAGTTTACTTCTACCGACTCACTGTCGGAGACAAGGTGTTTACGGAAAGGATGACTTTACTTAAGTAAACTTTCCGTAAGGACATAAACGTAAATAACATATCCAAAGGAGTTGCGTCATGAAACTCTGTATGCAACATTCAATCGGGAAGATCACCTTTCTAACCGTCGCATTGGCTGCCTTTTTCTTGACCCAGGCGATGGCAAGCGGCGAACCCGAACTGGTCTGGATACATGATCCACAGGATGGGAGCGTCAATAGCGTTGATTTCTCCAATGACGGTCAATTTATTGCCACCTGCGCAGAAGATTTCGCCAAAATCTGGGATGCATCGGACGGCTCCCTTCTTCATACCTTTGACGGACATGACCACAGTACGGTATCGGTGGATATATCGCCCAATAACGAGATGTTAGCGACCGGTTACGTAGTGATTGATTATCCTCCGGGCGGGAATACCAAATATCGGGATATTGAGTCGGGAACGATATTATTCCAGGGAGGCGGAGCTTACGTTTCATATTCTGAAAATGGTGAATATGTAGCAGCAGGTGGCGGCGGCATAAACAGGTATTTCCGTGTTTTCGATGCCGAAACCGGAGAGGAGATTATGTCAGCCTATACAGGCAATTATATCTACGATATCGCGATCTCTCCAAATGCCTCCATAGTAGCTACATGCGGAAGCGATAACACTATAAAGCTTTATAACACACGCAGCGGTGGATTGTTTGATGAGTTCCCGGGTGAATCTAACACACTCGCGTTTTCACCTGATGGCTTATACCTGGCTTCCGGAGCTTCGTCTATAGACATTTGGAGAATCAGCGATGGGGAATTGATGCGCACCATTGACGCCTTCAGTGATAATTTATTCGGGCTGGATTACTATCCTTACGGCGATGTACTTATCTCGTGCGGACGCGATGCTTCGCTATCCACCTTCAGCCTGGAAATTAAGTTCTGGAACACTCAGGACGGCAGCCTGATGGAATTCTATGATCAGCCGGCTTATGATGTTGAATTTTCAGCAGATGGTCTCAATTTCGTATTCGGCAGCCCCTACGGCGAACTCGGCGTAGCGCATAATCCTGTTCATCCTCCGGCTGTAGAAATCGGTATGGTTCCTGATGATGATCCGCCGATTGTTGCACCTCCGGGCGGTTCATTCGGTTTTACCGGCGCTATAACAAATATTGTTGATACAATGACTGTAGCCGATGTATGGGGCGGCGTGAAATATGCAGGCGTTTTCTATGAATTGTGGGAATTCCCTGATATTCCGTTGAATCCGGGTCAATCGATAAGCGCTCACATGAATCAGAATATCCCGAACAATGCCCCGATAAGTTACTATTACTACCTTGCTTATACAGGTATAAAACCGGATATCATCGACTCCACCTATTTTACGGTCAGAGTAGAAGAAGAACCTCTTGTTCGTGGCAGCGATGATTGGATCCTGGAAGGAGGATGGTTCCAGCAAACGATCCTTTCGGAATATGCTCTTATATCCAGCTACCCTAATCCCTTCAATGCTCAGACTACCATCACATTCGACCTGCCGAAATCAGGTAAGACGAATCTGGAGGTCTATAATGTGTTGGGACAGCAGGTAGCGACTTTGGTGGATAGAAATTTGCAGGCAGGTCAACATAGCATTAAGTGGGATGCATCCGAATACTCCAGCGGCGTATATTTTTACAGACTAACCGCCGGAGATAAAGTCATCTCAAAGCGGATGACGCTTTTGAAATAGTATTCTTAGGGGGAATGCCCTGGAAGCGTTGAATAGGTTATTGCGAAGAGCAGAGCGATGAAGCCATCTCTGCTCTTCGCTGCAAGCAGCGGGAATTACCCTCAGACATCGATCTTTTGAATCGGTAGATATGAGTGAAAATAGTTAAACCTGAAAACCCGTACAAGGGAGTAAAATTATGTTACATTTTCTTAAGAATCGTGCTGAGGTATGGCTTTGTGCCGTAATTTTGGCGCTGATTATACCTTCGGTTGCTGCGGCCGATGCCATTTTTGTTACCGGGGAAGTTTCCGGAGTCTGGAGCGCGGACAGCGTCATTGTAAGCGATTCGATTTACGTCTCCGCTGACGATACTCTGGAGATAGAACCGGGAGTGGAAGTCTTTTTCCTCGCCGCTTATAGCTTCAGGATATACTCCGGAGCTGTCTTACAGGCGATAGGTACCGAGACTGATTCCATCAGCTTTTTGCCTATGGTTGAAGGATACTCCACGTTAGGCATAGATTTCCACGATGCTTCCGATGCATCTATTATGGAATACTGCTATATCAGCCGCGCGCTCTATTCTGCCATTACAGTTCGCGGCAGCAATCTGACCATCAGGCGCTGCCTTCTCGAAGACAATCCCGGTTATTTCCAGGCAGGCGGGATTACTCTTATTGAAGGCTCGGAGGCTATAATTGAGAATAACACCATAAGGGGTAATACTTCAACCAACCAGGGCGGGGCTATATATTGCGACTCATCCTCTCCCATAATATCCGGCAATATAATAGATGGTAATTCCACGGGTCAAAGAGCAGGAGCCATTTTTTGTAACAGCTCTTCGAATCCCGTGATTATTGATAATACGATCATCAATAATTTCGTCAATCCCATTGTTTTTCCGCCTGTTTTAGGTCAGGGCGGCGCTATCTTTCTTGATGATGAAGCGACTGCTACGATAACCGGAAACCTATTCTCCAACAATAGAGTGGAACAGTCATCCGAGCCAGGCGCCAATGGCGGAGGAGCGGTTTTCGTCTTTAGCGCTTATCCGGATTTCGAAAAAAATATATTTGCCGGCAACGTAGCCGAATCCGGAAACGGAGGAGCGATTTATCTTTTCAATACGAATGCCCCGGTGGAAAACAATGTGTTCGTGAATAATTCAGCGGAGGATTATGGAGGCGCAATATATATTGATCTTTCCGCCTACCCGTATATCACTAATTCCATACTATATGACAATTATGCACCGAATGGACCGGAGATATATCTTGATGATTCCGGAATAACCGTATCGTATTCGGACATTAAAGGCGGATGGGAAGGCGAGGGAAATATTGATTCGGACCCGCTTTTCAGGGATCCCGACAATGGTGATTATCACCTTATGTTTACTTATTGCGGTGACGCATATAGTTCTCCATGTATAGATGCGGGAGATCCGGAGTTATTCGATTCATCACTTGGGTGTGATTCCGGATTAGCGACTTTCCGCAGCGATATGGGCGCTTATGGCGGTGGAGGTGAACCGCCGGCAGTTGCGGTTTCCATGACTCCTGACAACGCTCCGGTTCAAGTACCGGCAGGAGGGAGTTTTACATACACCGGAACCTTGAGTAATGCTACGGGTGATCCGTATACGGTAAACGTGGGGACTTTTGTTTTTTCCGATGAATATGGATTATTCGGACCGCTAAGCATGATATACAATATCCCGATTGAAGCTCATGATACCCTTACCGCCCCGGGAGTTAGTCAGGATGTTCCGGGAGATGCGCCTCAAGGGATGTACCGATATATCGCGATATGTAGCGAAGCTCCTTTTGAACCGATTAGCTCCGCATCCTTTTATTTCGAAGTGTTGGCGCCAAGCGGCGGATCGGTAGATTGGAATTCATCGAATTGGTTTAAGGAAGATATCAACGAGCCGGTTCCATCCGAGTGTTTGCTGCTTGATAACTATCCGAATCCGTTTAATGCAAAAACCACTATATCTTTCGATATCGCCGAAGCTGGTGATGTAAACTTGAGTGTGTACAATATCGCCGGTCAGTTAGTTCAGACCATTACGAACGGCAATTTAAGGGCGGGTGAACATCGGGTGACCTGGGATGCTTCATCGGTATCCTCAGGTGTCTATTTCTATAGACTACAAGCAGGGGATTTTGTAGCTATCAAAAAAATGAATCTCGTGAAATGAAGCAATATAATAGTTATGATGAACGGGCAGCGGAGTTATCCCCCTGCCCGTCTCTTCCTGGCCGACCATGTTACCTTCGCATCATCAGCGAGAAGCGATAAATATGGATCGATCGGTCGTTTAATCCGCCGTGGTTTCTACACCATTCCAAAATCCTGGAAGTCAAAAAGGTAACCGGTTTGATTGGCGTAGTCCATCTCCGCCTGAACAATAGCCTGATGCCCTTTTTCTATTTCCAGGAAACGCTCGAATAACTTGCCTTCGTCGCCGAGTTCATTCACCATTTTCTGGTAGAAATTTGAAGTCTCTACTTCCAATTGTAGAGCCTTACTTAATAGCTCCATTTCGGAACCGCGATCCGCTTTGGATAGATGATGATTCAGCTTTTCCACGCCCCTGGCTATCGCATCTTCGGAAGGTACGATCGTATCCAGTTCCTCAGGTGTCACTTTTCCATTCTGTCTCCACTCCGCGAGCTTACCCTCCAGGTATTCTACGTGCCTTTGTTCTTCATCGCCAAGTACACTGAACACACGTTTTCCCACATCATCCTTAGCTTTAGCAGCGGCGTCCTTGTAAGCATCTCTAACTCTGTTCTCGTAGTCCAACGCCATTTTGATCGCTTCTTCAAGATTCATTCATTCCTCCGCATTTTATCTTTTAAATAGCTTATGTTCAGTTTCAATTGCTAAATCATGCCATATTACTTTAGTCCGGGAATAATAAAACCATTCCGATTTTAACACAAGACATTAATACTCTACTCCCCTGTATATTGTGATGCGAACATGATAAAAAAGCGAGCCGGAATATCTCCCGGCTCCTAATTTCTTCAATAAAATCAGCTTATTTCAACAATGTCATTCGTTTGGTTATAGTTTTATTTCCAATCTCAAGCTGATAGAAATAAATCCCATTGGAGTATGTGGATGCATCCCAGGTGATATTGTGGTTTCCTGGATTCATTCTTTGGTCAAGTAACTTATCAATCTTCTGACCGAGTAGATTATAGACGGTCAAGCAAACATCGGTTCTTAGAACAAGCTCAAACGATATGATAGTAACCGAATTAAATGGATTTGGAATATTTCTCAAGACAGTTGAATGATGTGCAGGCGTTGATGGATAATTCTCAACAATATCTGTTGTTTCATTTTCTTTAATATTAATAAGATAAACATCACCATTTTCGAAGTAGTCAATAATTATTACCAAACTGCTGTCAAGGACAGTTTGACTATAAGCCGCGATTGGTATTGGGCCATCCGGAAGAGGTTGTGCGATAGGTGGATCCTCAAAGAACTCTGGAAAGTGAGGAATCTTTTCTATGGCTATGTTAACCATATCATGCAAAAAAGGATAGTCCTCCACGTAAATGATAACTTGTTCAGCTCCTATATGCCAATACCGTCCGGCTATTAAATTAAACTCTTCTTCCTCACTATTTTCCGACGCTATTACTACAGTAGTGGGTTCTGAGGAAAATGTCTGAACTCGCCAAGTATCCTCCATTTCAGCATAAGCCCTGTATACCCAATAAGATGGTTGAGGAGTAATCCCGTCCCGCATAAACATGCCATTCAGTCCTGCCCAGCAATCAGACCAATAATCGTATGGCGGATTGTCTCCAGAGAATACCCACCAGCATGCTCTTCCGGCACCGTCTATTCGCGCTTCTCCAAGGTAATACAAATAGCCAACATTCCAACCAGGAGAAAGATGTACCCGTCCCCCTGCATATTCATTGACATGCAATTCAGGTTGATACTCCGGGGGAAAATAATCTCGAATACCGCTTCGGATTAGGCCGGCATGATTCGGGATGTGTTCAGGTCTCGGCCCCTGTTCAAACGCACCCCCGTTTTCATGCCAGGAAACCGCATCTAATCGAACTCCATATCCCCTGTCCAGGTCAGTAAGGAATCCAACAACATTTGCTACACCGGGATCATCAGGATCAAACCTGGAGACACTGGGACCTACGAGTTTTGCTCCCGGATCAAATAACTTAATAATATCGTGTGCGCGCGCGAATAATTCAAGTAACTGACTATAAGTACCTGTCCAGAAATAAGGGTGATCGGGTTCATTCCAAATATCATAAAACTCGATATGGACATCCGGGAAATATGCGGCAATCAAAATCAGTTCCTCAAGAATGAAATTCTCATACTCCTCCCAATCTTCCCAAGGATGTGCATAAGGGAAACCGCCATGAGACCATGCATAGTGATTCGAAATACCATAGGTGATCTTCGGATTAAACCGACGGGCATAATCAAGGGTAGCAAATTTGTATAACCTCCAGTTTAACGGCTTGAGTAATGCAACAAGACTATCCTCAAGATACTCCCCGCTTTCGATACCATGCAGAAAACCAGCTTCCTTTAACTCAATCTTATTAGTAATTTCATCAGCCAATACCCATACTTCTTCGAAGGCAAATACCGAATCAACTCCGGTCATCAAAAAAGCTACGAATAATAATGCTACTACAATTAATAAACCAGCGGACTTAGTAAAATTCAGATTCATATACATAATTAAGGGATTTATTCCAAATAGTCAATAGCACAATCTCAAGGTGTAGTCCTCACACAGGATTTACATGTGGATTGCATCCGGGAGAAAAACTAAAGTCGATACAGGCACAGTACCTTTAATTCTATGAACCAGAGTGAGATTCGTGTACGTCGTCAAAAGAAGTGGGACTGTTGTGGTAAAAATATAAGAGTTAGTATTTGATATCACAAGTCGAAAAATGTTGGTTAAATTACTCAAAAACTTCTCTGAATATTTTCAGGATTCTACTTTCAGCGCCGGCCTCGCTCCACACGAGCTACGCATCAGAGCATGCTCCGCTCGGCCTGCATGGACAACCCTAATTTCATGCGAAGTCTCCGCATCTCCGAGGGTGGTCTCCAAATAATCGCTTGCCCATTCCATTTTTTCGCTGGGATCAATATCGAAATTAGTGTTCCGGTCCCATTCATGAGCAAGATAATAACCGCCACAACCTGGATGAGCATTGCAGCTATCATAAACGTTTACGAGAATTGTATCCGCTAAATCAATCCAATCCTCCCAACCATAATATAGCGGAAAGTACTGATTACCGTGACGATATCCAAAAAGAAACCACAGATCCTGATAGCGATTCCGGTCGGAAGTATCTGCGAAAGCGGAAGCTGAATCAAAGGTTATGGGCATTTTTATCCCGCAATCGCAGTCGTCCAGCCATTCCAACATATTCTGATTCGAGAAAATTTGGGCCTCGACTAAGTTACAATTTGTACCAAGGATCAAATCCTTTTCATCACCAGTTAGAGTATCCGGTCCAGGACACCAATCAGAAGTTCTTTGACTATCCGGATCCAAGCAGTGACCATTATGCATATGCCAAAGCCCCAAATCAATATTGGGCTTTTGATATGCGGTAGGATTACCGTAACAATAAAATACTGTCGCTAATCCTATTAACAGTAATATAGGAAGGCGTCTCATACTAAGCTCCTTTACTTATTTAATCAAAGTTATTTTCTTAGTATATGTTCTTCCGCCCGATTTTAAGCAGAGGAAGTAAACGCCAGAAGGTAAATTCCCCCCGTTGTTAGTCTTGCCAGTCCATAATACGGAATATCCCCCGGCTTTATGGAAACCATTAGATAATTGCGTCACCTCCTTTCCGGCTAAGTTATAAATGGTTAATGATGTATGGCCATTTGCGGCTATATCAAAATTAATTTGTGTTGATGAATTGAAGGGATTGGGATATGGCGTGTGGAGAGCGCATACGCCAGGAATCAGATTCTCCATATCATCAACGATGCCGGTCTCTCCGGGATAATGACCATCCGAATCAATTCGCTGAGCGTAATAGGTGTCGAAAAGATTAGCGATAACAATAGCGCCCCCGGCGTTATCGGTTACCGCACAGTAGTCGCTTACTTCATAAGGCCATACATTTTTTCCACGTTCTCCCCAAAGACACGTTCCAGTAGTGTCGAATTTCTGAGAAAATGCTTGGCGTTCTTCTCCTTTGAAACTGAAAATCCATTCGTTGTTGCCAGCGTAAAATAAAGAGTTGGGATGCCCAATGACACTTACAGTAATTGGCTTACCGTTTTCCTCCCATTGTGTTGCCTCTTCCGCTGGCCCCGACTTAATCCATTGCACATTTTGGTTTCCGCTACCGCTCGGATAACCTATATAAGCACCATTATGGCCATCATACTCCATAAGCGGCCAGACGCCCCCATTCGGGTCAAATGTGATCGTTATTCCTTCCAATCCCCATCGTGTAGAGCCGATGGAATCGACCCAAGCTGCATATATGTTCGCCTGGCTACTAAACCGCCGGTCATACCATGACATGAAAACTCCCCCATTGCCATCTATGGTGGCATCATAAAAGCGATTTAAATCACCGATAAATCCGTAGCAGGCTTTCACACCGTTCTCATCCCAGTATTTATTGCCCTCAATATCGATTTTTTGAGCGTATATACCGCCAACGAGTGAATCATCGGTTATATCATTCCAGGTTAGATAGATATAGCCAGTGCTGTCTGTCCATACGCCCGGGTCCCTCTTCTGGCCTTCCTCACCTCCTGCAATCACTAAACCTAAAGTATCTTCTAACCATAGGCGTTCGCCCTTAAGATTCAAGCACTGTGCTCTAACCTCGGCTCTAGGCCACCCTACGTCATGGGACCACGTTATTATTGAATAATTGTCAATATGTGAGACGATGTGGTGATCCCACTGTTCATAGTCAACATCAATT
>WJIR01000053.1 GCA_014730175.1 Candidatus Zixiibacteriota bacterium | reverse complement strand
GCGACACTATCAACATAAGTAATTCCGTAAAATGCTTTATATGGCGCTTGACTCTGAGCCTGGCCGACATAAAGAACCGCAATAATTGATATAATCGCAATTCCTATTGAACCACCTACTATTTTTGATTTCCTTCTCATCTGGAAACCTCCTCAAAATTCGTTTAAAATTTATTGTACTCCAAATAAAAGTTTAACTGTGCATAATTGGAGGTCCTCGGGCGATCGATTCGGGCGTGTCCCTAACCGGCCCCCCCCCTTAATGACTTATGAATTTGGTCTCTCCGGAGCCCGTGCATATTACTCTACAGCAAATTTGTTATAATCTACATAATAATATAGCTTCATCACCCCGTTGAGTCAAGGAATTTCTGTAATAAAATGACTGTTGTTACAGTATTTGTAATGGTTCTTTGCTGATTCCAGCAACAAAGGTTTTCTTGTGAATTAATAAATCAGAAGTACAAAGCTTCATGCGCGTCATGTAATTAAATCATCAATTGAGAATACTCCATTAAATCCTATTTTCGAAAATCGAGTTTTACACTCCTGACGGTTTCACCATTAACTCAATTATCCGCAATTATCAAGAAACATGCCCGTTTTTTACCTGTATGATATTAAAGTGTTTAGAAATTTCATTTGAAAATAGCTGTAAAACAGGCTATCTTTCACTTCGTTGAGTTCGCAACCTTATGTAGCCGTATAACGTAAACTCAAGAAAGGCTGAATTGAGCAAAGAACGTGAGCGGGAATTAGTATCCGCTGCGCTGGATGGCGATCAGCAAGCATATCGGGAGCTTTTCGATGCCCATAGGGCTTCGATTTTGCATATTATATCGAAAATCGTTCGGAATTACGAAGAAGCGAACGATCTGGTTCAGGAAACATTTATCAAGGCCTTCAGTTCGCTGGCGAGCTACCGTTCGGAGTATCGGTTCAGCACATGGCTGTACAAAATAGCTGCCAATAATTCAATCGATTTTCTGCGAAAGAAGAAAATGAATCTTTATTCAATCGACAGACCGATCGAAACCAAAAACGGCAGCGTAAATCTGGAGCTTCCGGATTACAGCCATAATCCGGAGAGGGATTACCGCTCCAAGATAAAGAGGAACCTAATTCAGGAAGCGATTGAAGCATTGCCACCGAAGTATCGAGAAGTTATCGAGTTACGTCATCAGGAGGAGCGTTCCTATGAAGAGATTGCCCTTAAGCTGGATGTTCCGGTGGGGACGGTTAAAGCGCGTATCTTTCGGGCTCGGGAATTGCTTAAGAAAAAACTTAAGGATATTGTCTAATTTGTATAAGTGGAAATAATTATGGATATTCTGATTTAGGTTCGGATACCGAATAATGTTGATATGAAAACTCATCGAATTCTCACCTCAATTCTGATAATCATCACAGTAAAACTTTGTTGTTTGGTAATTACCTATCCAACATTGATGGCAGCGGAGGAAACAATCATATACGAAGAGGAGCGGCAAAGTCAAAAACTGGAGGATGTATTCAATCGCGATCTCACCATCATTGAATTGAGTATCGAAAACGGACATGTAGAGATGCTTACCGAGGATCGGGAGTGGATTGAGTTCGACCTCAGTCCCAAGGGAGTAGCTGTTCCGGAGATACCGCAACTGGAGGGGATTATCAGAATGGAGCGCGGGCAGATACCGCTTACTCCCGATAAAGGAGAGCGGAAATTTGTCTGGTCAGGCGATGAAACTATGATTATCGAGGAATCGGAAGAGGTTCTTCACGATATATTCGTGATGGGTTCCGATGTAATAGTTAAAGGTTACGTGGGAGGTAATATTGTCGCGCTGGATGGAGACATATTGGTAACTTCAACCGGAAGGGTGGACGGCGATGTTTCGACAATCGGCGGCGAGGTGGAGAAAGAACCGGGTGCAATTATTAAGGGTGAGAGGATAGAAACACCTGGCTTACCGGGCGTCTCCGCACCGGATATTCACTTCCCCAGTCCTGTGCTGGTTTTTCTTTTTGTTTCGGTCATATTTTCAATGGCGGTAATCTCCATTGCTCCTCGCAATGTGCTTAAGGTAAAGAATGCCATAAATGACAAAGTAGTCAAATCACTATTGCTCGGCTATCTTTATGTGATTGGAATTCCGTTCGTCATAGCGATTCTGGCTATCACCGTCATCGGGATACCGGTAATAATCGCGTTGCCGTTCATAGTTTTCGCCGCGCTACTTCTGGGTTTTACCGCATTCAGCAGCTTAATCGGGCAGAGATTCCTCGAATGGGTCAACATACCCGAAAAATCTCCACTGCTTACGGTCTTGACGGGGGCGGTTCTATGTCAAATACTCATCGTTTTCGGGGCATTAATCGGTACATTAGGTGGGTTTTTGAATGGAATCAGCACGATGTTCACTGTTATCGGAATTATAGTATTATTCGGGATTGTTTTGCCGGTATCATTCGGAGCGGCAATAACAACTGTCTTCGGAACCCGTCCCAAGACCGTAGTTACCGTTAGATTAAAGCAGGATACTTCCGATGTATAACCCGCTGTGTTTGCCAACATTTTCACATGGCCAAGGCTGAGCCTTGACCATGTGTTTCTAATCCCTAACTACCAATAAAGTAACGACTAAAATTTACTTCAGCAATGTCATCCGTTTGCTGATTACGTTTTCGCCGATACTTAATTTGTAGAAGTAAACGCCACTGGCTTGATTCTGGGCATCCCAGATTACCGAATGATTACCGGCTTCTATATTGCCGTCCACCAACGTGGCTACTCTCTGTCCCATCAAGTTGTAAACTTCAAGATTTACCTGTACTGAAACCGGCGCCCGGAAGTTTATGCTGGTCTGAGCATTAAACGGATTCGGGTAGTTGTTTACAGTCGCGTATGTTACAGGTGTGGTTCCCGCTGTTTCATCATTGAAGAATCCTTCGAGTACCCATCCTTCAGCATTAAACGACTGACGTGACAGAGTGGAACCGTATTCGAAGTCGTCAATGGTGTAGAAATCGGCGGAATTATGTATCAAGGCATAAGCGATATTAGCGCCGTTAACTTCAATATAGTCATTCGTGCCGTAGTTTTCTCCGCCGGATGTATTGTCAACAAGCCCGCCACCGGAATTATAGCCTTCAAGATACAGTGTTCCGGAACCGACTGTATACCATACACCTACATGATTAACAAGGGCATCGAAATCTACCCTGATGGTGGGGACATCGGCGGTAAAAGCTACTTGATGTCCGGAATGCGGAGGATAACCGGTATCATTGTATCCATATACCTGGTTTTCCAAGATGGTGACAGAAGAGCCGAAATTCAATCCGGGATAGAAACCGCCAAGGTTCTGTCCGCCGCCGAAATACCAATACTGCTCAGGTACTTCCTCAAAATCAATAACCTCGACCTGTCCACCGCCGGAAACAGAGAACGGGAATGAAGCTGAATCACAGATTTCGTTGTTGTAGTCACCGCAATAAGCTATGTAAGTGTATGTTCCTGGGGGAGCAAAGTTGGGAACATGCTGGCTTCCATGGGCTGTGCGGGAATCCCCTGCATTGAGATAAATATTCAAGTAACGGAATTGACGATAGAAATTACCCTGATAGATTACGCCGCCCCACACATCGACAGTAATCGGATCCGGTGTTGGATTTCCGATATATCCGGTGAATCCAAAGCTTCCGCCCGGATCGACAATAACAGGATCATTATCGGGTGTCATGTCAACATCACAGCACTGCGGCTGTCCGCCGCCTTCTAAAGCAACACAGTAGTTGATATGAGCATTGGAGCCCGGATAAAGCTCCTGAATAACCCAATCGTTTCCGCTATAAGTGTAGTTCACGGTGCGGGAACCATAGACCTGATCATCGGAGTCGGTAATAACCATGGTGTTGTTGTCGATCTCCCAGATGGTTATGGCATGATAGTATCTACCGGAAGCATCGTAACCTGATGGCAACATACCCCTGGTCATTTTACCGGAGTACAGGCAAACCCCTACTCCATGTCCTTCGGCGATACGAGTCTGAGACCAGGTAACCGGATTGATCGACCATGAACCGCTTCCGAACTCCTCATCGGACTTAATGAAAGGCTGATAGTCCATACCCTCGAAATCAAATGCCCAGTGCTGCCAACCGCCATCGTCGAAAGTGCGGTAATCACCACTGTTAGCGTAAAAGGAATTACCCCACGGGCTTACCGCCGGCGAATATGCGGCTCCGTCCCGCAATCCGACTGTGTAAGGATTGCCGTGACCTTCCCCCTCCATAATAGCGCAGGCGCTGGCATACCAGCAGCTCATGTCATAATTGTAAGTGTTGCCGTAGGGATAGGCGTAATATTGCTCGCCTGGAGTATGGGCGTAGTCATTATTACTATCCGTGTAATACAGCATATAGCTATACCCGCTGTAATACAACTTTTCCTGGTCAACGATTTCTCTGTCGCCTGCGTACGCAGATACAGCGATCAGTAAAACCAGCGCTAACGCCAATGCAATACGATACATTTAAACCTCCACGGTTTTTGAGTTAAGTATTTCACGAACAACCTTCAGGTTGTTCGCCTGATATAGTCAATTGGCAAATATTTGAAGATATTTGGATCCGGTAGAATTATCATTGATCGGTCAGTTCCGTTTAATAACCCGGTTATTCTATTGAGTAATATACAACATTATTCCAGCATTTTCAATAAGAAAAGGCATAAAAATTGTTAGGATTTAATGAACCGGTTTTAGCCCGTCAGTCAACGAGTTCGGATTCCACCGTTTCATCTTCGTGTTCTTTTATCTCAAATTGCTTGGGTTTCTCATTTATTACCCGTTTCAGCCAACTTTCGGGATACCCCTTTTCCGTGGGTCTATTTTCCTCGTTTTTTACATATCCATCGTTATATTTGGCTATCAAATACTCACCCAGGTCTCTCCAGCGAGCGACCGCGAGTTCCGCATGTGCAATCGAATAATCAGTTAGATAATCTATCATCAGGTCAGAACTATCATCGTATAATTCCAAAGCGGTATTCTCCACTGCCGGTTGAAGTTTCAACAACTTGCCCTCAATTGATTGCTGAACCGCTTGAACATCGGGCATCATGAAAGAATACTTTAATGCAGTGAAATTGGAAACGAAGTTAAACGCCCACCAGGCCGATTCCCAATCGAATTCTCTAAGGTTTCCTATCGTATAGGAACCTGGTATTTCATCAATACCGCAATATAAAGGAGTATAGCAGGTAAACCAGGTATCATCAAGACCATACCAATATACGCCGCCGATGGGATCCGGGAGCCAGGAGCGAGATTGTGACACGAAGGAGAAAGCAGTCTGCTGGGTAGATATCGGACGTTCCCAGGCATAGAATTTAACACTGTCGATAGTCCAATCAAGGGGACGCCAGCGATATGGCAAGCCATAAGGACCCGCATCAATCCCTTTTGTCATATCAAAATCAGTACCCTCGAAATGATCCCGCATCAGGTTGAAAACATCCTCCAAACTTATCTTTTCCTCCGGTTTTATCCACAGCGGATATGGTTCGGAATCAGTCACTCCCCTGAAATAATCCGGAGAAAGGTTCAAAGATGGCGCTGCTCTGCGGAAAATACTCCAAACTCTTCCATCAGCCCATCTTCGATTGCGAGTAGTCGCAGGGCAGTAAGCATCACGAAAGCTGAATTTCTTGCCCGATGATGGGTTATAATATCCTTTATTGATAGCAAACTGAATCACATCCTCGGAATAGATACAGTTCTCGGGATCATTACGCGGGAATTCGTCTATCCGGGCTTTGTTGGCATGACATGAGATGTATCCATCAGGCACCTTCAGCGCAACCCAATGTGCGCCTCTGCCGCCTTCTCCCGGTCCGATCATCTCCATTATCCAGGCTTCTTCGGGATCGGCAATAGAGAATGATTCGCCGGTGGAGCGATATCCATAGTCTTTCACCAGTTCGGTCATCACTTCGATAGCTTCCCTCGCTGTTTTAGCCCTTTCAAGAGCTAACTGCATCAGATCCCAATAATTCAGAAGCCCATCCGGATTGTGGAGATCCTCACGACCGCCAAAAGTAGTTTCGCCGATTGCGAGCTGATGTTCATTCATCAAGCCTACAACAGCGTAAGTGTGTTCAACTTGCGCTACCCTGCCGCGAAGATTTCCATGCCAATCGGTTATCTCCAGAGAATCCCCGGACGGATAATCAGCGGCTGGCGTATATTCGAGATGCGGGTGAAATTCCCCGTCGCAGGTATATGTTATCATAACCGAACTATCGGATGATGCTCCTTTAGTGACAATCAAACTGGTGCAGGCTTGTGCGGGGATTACGGTGAGAACAAATAAAGAGAAAAATGATATAATAGTTATGAAAGTCTTATCTAACATTGGTAGTCCTTTCGGCAAAAGTGATGCGGTGTAAGCCTCGTTTACTAATAATATCCCAAGATGAAGGAAATTCCAATATTGGTTTGCAAAATTTAATTAATTTATTATATTTCAATTAACAAATGAGAATTAATGATGGGAGTTAATATGAGTATGAGAGATAAAGTGCAGGAAGTATTGGAGAAAGTCAGGCCATATCTTCAGGCTGATGGCGGAGATGTGGAGCTGGTTGATGTTTCCGACGAGGGCGAGGTCTCGGTTCGCTTAACCGGTGCATGCGGCGGTTGCCCTATGTCGCAGATGACGTTACAGATGGGTATCGAGCGCACCCTTAAGGAAAGAATTCCGGAAGTGAAAAAGGTTGTAGCGGTTAACGAATAAGCGATATCTCATTTAGTCGAAATTTAAACAATAGAAGCACCAAGCGCGGTTTGTCCGCGCTTTTGCTTTTATTCCTATTTTAGTCAAGGGAGCATGAAAGTAATCGAAAAGCATATCCTTTAATGTGTTGCTGTGATTTGAGATAGTTATGCCAATTCCCTTAGCTGCATTGAAACCGACCTCATCCCTTTTTATAAATACTGAATAACCTTCTTTTTCTTTGGATTCATCATCTAAATATCTTGACAGTAACGTAGTTTTCCTTTTTATTTATATGATAACATATCTCCTTGTATCTACAACATTAGAAATGATACTGTTCTTTTATATCATTTATCATCCGGACGATTACAAAACGCGATAGATTAATTTTCAAAGTGAGAAAACGCTAAAAGCGAAAGAAAACGATCTACAATGATTCATGCGGAAGATTAGAAAGGAGGTAATTTCAATAATCTTATCATGGTTCTACGATTTACTAAGTTCCTTAAATTCTAAAATCGGGAGTAATTATGAAAAAAGCGATCGTACTACTATTTGCTGGCTTACTGGCGATTAGCCTTAACTCTGCAGGTTTAAGCAGCCAGCAAGACTTGTCAGATCACAGCTCAAAGGGAATCGAGCAATTCGTCCAGCCGATTAATCCTGACATACCGGAAATAGCAGACACCGACGAATATAGTCCGGTGCATGAAATCACATTAACCTACAGCTACACATGGAGTTCCAAGGGGATAGCGAGCGACGGCGAATATTATTATGTCCACCCCAGCGCGGGACAAGGCTATGGCGAGCTTTTCATTTTTGACATGGACGGTAATCTGGTCAATTCCGTTTTTACCGGACTTAACGCCAGAGGCTGCTTCTATAATCCCAATGACAACACTTTGTATGTGAAAGACTACTGGAACCAGACCTTGAATGCAGTTGATCCCGAAACCGGCAATTCGACACCGGTGCATCAGGGGATTTTTGCCTTTGAGCAGGCTAATATAGCTTATGTCCCTTCAACTAACTCGATGTATGAGCATGGTGATGGAACGGTCAGGGAAATCGATTTTGAAACCGGCGAACTTATTCGCACCATGAGCGGTTTCCAGTACGGACCCTGGGGTTCAAATTGGCGCATAGCTACCAATCAGAGGCATCTGTTCACCTGGGATGAATATACGGTATATGCCTATGATTTCGATGGTAATTTCGTGGAATCATTTGCAGTGTCCCAGGGCCATGAAGGCTACACCTTTGATTTTGCAGGTAATCTGCTCTGGGCAGGCGACGGCAACATTTACTATGGATATTCCGGCGTTGAAGGAATACTTTGCAGCGATGTCGATATGGTCCCCGACGATGACCCGATTATCGTTCCCCCCGGGGGCAATTTTGGATTGACCGGATATATCAGCAACCCCAACGACGAATCAATAACGACGGATGTCTGGGTAGGCGTCATTTACCTCGGTGATTTCTTCCAATTGTGGAATTTCCCGAACATTCCGCTTGATGCCGGACAAGCTCTTTCGGCGCATCTTAACCAGAGCGTCCCCGGCTTTGCGCCCTCCGGAACTTATACCTACATAGCCTATTCCGGCAACAAACCGGAGGCGTGTGATTCGTTATCATTCGAATTCACAGTTACCGGCGGAGCATTGGCCAACGGTTCCCAAAGCTGGAAGGCGGAAGGCGAATTCTTCAGTTTCACGAACGGTAATATCGAAGAGGGAATCGACGCTCTTTCACCGGTGGTTTATAATCCGAATATTGGCGGTATGACTTCGGATATCCCGTATGACCCTGTGTTGGAAATAAGCATACCGGATGCGGTGAACGGACTAAAGGTAACGATTACAAGCGAGGGCGAATACTATTATTCCTTAGGGAGCGCTAATCCCGCTGATATCGCAATCTACGATCTGGATGGCAACCTGCTGCAAACAACCTATCTTGATTACTATTACCGCGGTTTATTCTATAACGAAAATGACGGTAAGTTTTATATTAAGCATTACGGTAATCATGATGTTTTCGAAATCGATCCCTGGTCGGGTGATATGACGCTGTATTCGAACAACATGTCACATAACGGACATGGCAATTTTGCGTATGTCCCCGAGACCAACTATGTCTATGAGCGGGATTATGATCGAATCTACGAGATCGATTTTGCCACCGGCGCAACTTTAAGAACTCTCAGCGGACTTCAGGGAACAAACTGGGCAATCGGCACCAATGGCGAACATCTATTTGCCTTCAACGGCACCACCACCATCTACGCTTATGACTTCGATGGCAATTTAGCCCAGGAATTCACGGTTTCCAACGGCGGTAGCGGCGGTAACTGGTACCTGTCACACTGCAACAACCTGCTGTGGGTAGGTAATGGCAGTTATGGAACCGGCTACTGGTATGGATATAGTGGCGTAGAAGGTATCCTCTGCAGCGAAATCGATATGGTACCGGATGAAGATCCGGTTATCGTTCCTCCGGGAGGATTTTTTGGATTAACCGGTTATATCGGCAATCCGAATGATGAACCGATCACAACGGATGTTTGGGTGGGTGTCATCTATTTAGGCGACTTCTACCAATTGTGGAACTTCGGTAATATCCCGCTCGATGGCGGGGAAACCCTTTCGGCGCATTTGAATCAATATGTTCCCGGATTCGCTCCTATGGGAACTTACACCTACATAGCTTATTCGGGCGATAAACCAGAGGCTTGCGATTCAGTCTGGTTTGAATTCACGGTTACCGGTGCAAGAAACTCCGGCGGCGCGGACAATTGGTTGGTCGAGGGGGACTGGGATGTACAGTACGGTGACGGTGTATCGGAATTATCTCAAAATTCGTTTGCCGTAAATACCGAAACCGGAGATATTCCGATTATCGCCTCCGACTATGATCCCCAACTGGAACTCACATTAACCTATGAACACCATCGTCATCCGATGGGCATCGCATTCGATGGTACATATTACTACACTACCTCCGGGCATAGTGGCGGTGAAAACGTCATGGTAAAAATCGATGCTCAAGGCAATGTCCTCGAGTTCATAGATATCGCCCTGGATACGCGCGATATTTTCTACAATTCAAACGACGGCATACTTTATGTGAAAAACGCCGGATGGAGCGGCGGTATTAATCTTTATGAGATTGATCCCAACACCGGTGAGGAAACACTCTATCTTCAGGATTGCTTCCATGGCAACCAGAGCCACGTGGCTTATGTTCCGGATACCGACCTGATGTACGATAAATTAGGCAGCACTATATACGAAATAGAATTCTCCACAGGCAATACCATACGTCAAATCGAAGGTATCTCCGGTAATGATTTCGGATGCGCCACCAATGGTATTCATCTTTTCACCTGGGATGGCTACAGTAATGGGAATACCGTTTACGTTTACGACTTCGCCGGTAACCTGGAGCAGACTTTCGTGTTGCCCAACGGTGAATCCAACTACGCTTTCGACTACTGCAACAACATGCTCTGGGGCAACGACAACGCTTATTATAACAATAATATAGCAAACTGGTACGGCTTTAGCGGCGTTGAAGGTATACTCTGCAGCGATGTAGATATGGTGCCGGATGACGATCCGGTAATCGTTCCTCCGGGAGGTAGTTTTGGGTTAACAGGATATATCGGTAACCCTAACGCGGATCCCATCGTTACCGATGTCTGGGTTGGAGTGATATACCTGGGTGATTTCTTCCAGCTCTGGAATTTCGGAAACATACCGCTGGATGGCGGAGAAACACTCTCGGCACATTTGACTCAGTATGTCCCCGGATTTGCGCCGGCAGGCACTTATACTTATATATCTTTCTCAGGTGAAAAACCGGAGGCTTGCGATTCCGCTATGTTCCCGTTCACGGTCACCGGAGCGGCGCTTTCAAACGGAGCCGATGATTGGACAATCGAGGGCGGTTTCCTTGGCGAATCGCTGATACCGTCCACATACGGTTTGGATTCAAATTATCCTAATCCGTTCAATGCTGCTACTTCTATTACCTATCAGCTTCCCGAAGCAGTTAATGTGAATCTGGAAGTGTACAATTTAATGGGTCAAAAGGTAGCGACACTGGTCAATGGTATCATGGAAGCCGGACAGCATACTGTTACCTGGGATGCTGCAAACTATTCCAGCGGCGTCTACTTCTACAAGCTAAGCGCCGGTGATAAAATATTCACAAGGCGCATGATGTTGCTGAAGTAGTTCAAGGTATCCGTCTATAAATATATAGATGTTTCTAAAGCATGACCAAGGCGCATTGCCTTGGTCATGTCAGGCTGTTGACAAAACCAGTATAATAGGATGTATAGCCCGGATTATTCATAAATTTCCCTAAACGGTAGCGGAAGCCTTGCGCTTCCGGCAGATTGATGACAAAGTAGGATAAGGCGTTTGAGACCCCGGACTTCAGTCCGGGGAGTTTCACAGCTTTTAATAACCGAGGACTTCAGTCCTCGTAACATCTTAAATGGCAGCATGATGCAAGACGGGTAAAAACCGTCGTTATTAAAAATAGTGATCCTCCCCACGTTGAAACGTGGGGTCTCGTTTGAACCTTTCGACACACTGGTTTTGTCAACAGCCTGACCGAAGGACAAGCCTTCGGCTACGGTTTACCGGCTTCTATAAATTATACGGGCTAATGTCGGTCTATCTTTCCTCGGGAGCAGGCGGTCGCGGCGGTAGTTCTTTTGGATTCTCTTTGAGCTTTCGCTTTATGTGATCAATAGCCGAGTCTAACTGGTCATCATATCCCTGCGCCATTCGCCCCGGATAATTATCAACCTCTATATCCGGTCTTACGCCCACGTTTTCCATTATCCACTCGCCCTCAAGGCTGTAAATTCCGAACTGGGGGACGGTATAATAACCGCCGTCTATCAAGGGTCTGTAACCGGTAATGCCGATTACGCCGCCCCAGGAGCGCTTGCCCATCAACGGCCCCAGTTCATATTGGCGGAAAAAATAAGGCAAGTAATCTCCATCCGAGCAGGAGAATTCATTGAGAAGCGTTACCATGTGGGCATGAATTCCTTGACCGGGAGCTCTTCCTACGTCATAGGTTCTTGATGCTCCCATAGCTACGACCTCACGTCGCAATCTCTCCAGAATTAATCCTGATACAAAACCTCCGCCGTTGTATCGAACATCTACAATCAATCCCGGTTTTCTGAGTTGATGATAAAACATCTTTGTAAATCGATAGAGACCGTAGCTATCCATATCGGGGATATGTATGTAACCTATTTCGCCATCGGATATTGAATCGACCTTACTCCGGCGATCCTCCACCCAGTTATAATAACGCAGGCTTTCCTCGGATGGTATCGGTTTAATCTCCACCTCCCGGCTACTCTTAAAATCGGGCTTGCCGGATACGGTTAAGGTAACGATTTCCCCCACGGTATTCTCGGTGAAACTGTACGGATTGTCCGCCGCCGTTATTTCATGCCCATTGATCGCCAGAAGGTAATCTCCCGGCTGTATCCCCACTCCGGGCTCGAATAACGGTGATCTTAGATCCTCTTCCCAGTTCTCGCCCTTTAAAATTCGGCTTATCTTCAAGCGGTTGTTTTTTTCATTGATCTCGAAATCAACACCGAACAGTCCTATCTCACTTGATTGAGTCCTTTCATAATCGCCGCCCCCGACATAGGTATGAGAGCACGCCAGCTCCCCTATCATTTCCCCGATAAGATATGTAAAATCGTATCTGTGGGTGACATGAGGAAGCCATAGTTCGTATTTATCGCGCATCGCATCCCAATCCACGCCATGCATATTCGGATCGTAGAAGAAGTCTCTCTGCATTCTCCAGACTTCATGAAACATCTGCTTGTATTCAGCTTCTCTGTCCAATCTCATCTCCATTCGTGACAGATCCAGTTTCTCATCCAGGTTCGCTTTCTCACCTGAAGTTCCTGTAAGGAAGAAATTCCCTTTCTTCCACAGCAACATCCGTTCACCATCCGGTGTTATTTTCCATGAGCGAATTCCTGAGGCCAATTCGTAGCTTTTCTCTTCTTTCATATCAAACTTGTGGAGGATGGATTCGTCATCGCCCACCTTGCCCTTCATGCCATAGATTGGATGAGATACATAAAAGAGAGCATCCTTGGTTGCAGTTAATCCGCGATAGTTGCCTGCCTTGAGATCAAATGCAACCTGTCGCTGGTAGATTCCATCGAAATCTATCTCAACTTCCTTAATCTTCCTATCCCTATCATCATCTTCTTCGCTGCTTTTATCCTCATCACCTATTTTGACCTCATCGCTTTCAGGGGCGAAAGGCGATTTCTCATCGGCTGATAGAATAATTAAAAACAGATTCGTGATAGAATGATTGATAAAGGAAAATTCATAATTTCCCAGAATCGGATTGAAGTCGCGTTGGGAGAGGAAATACAGATACTTACCATTGGGATCGAAAACAGGTGAGAAATCATTCGTGAATCCCGGGGTAACCTGGTGGATATCTTTATCATCCGTAGAATAAACAAATATCCGATTGATATCGTCTTCACCTTTTTTGGTATAAGCGATATATCTGCTGTCGGGGGACCAAGAAAAATCGCGAATATCGTTGCGCGTAGCCTGATCGATTCCTTTTAACTTTCGACTGTCGATATCCAGTATATAGAAGTTTAGTTCTTTATCGGAAAATGCCAACTTCTTACTGTCAGGCGACCATCTGGCTGCAAAACGATGGCAATATCCATCCCCCGTTAGTCTAATTTTTTCCTTACCGTCGTGAGATACGATATAGAATTCCTCCTCGCCGGCTTCGTCGGAGATATAGGCAATCCATCTGCCGTCAGGAGACCAGGCTGGCTCCCGATCATTGGCGCCGGAGGAATTAGTAAGGTTACGTGTATTGCCCTCTTTCTGCGGTACTGTGAATATCTCTCCCCGGGCGGAGAAAACCGCTCGCTTCGCATCGGGCGATATGTCAAAATCACGGATTTTATCGGAGACATCGATATATTCGGTGCGCGTTGAATGCAGATCCGTGATTAATTCGATTTCAACCTTATGGATGTTCTCCGAAGGCAGATCCATCACATACAGAAATCCCCCTTTCTCGAATATGATCCCATCGGGTCCCAGACTGGGCCAGCGGACATCATAATCGGAGAAAGAAGTGACCTGGCGGATCTGTTGTGAAATCAGGTCATAGCAGTAAATGTTTAATACATCGGTACGGTCGGAATTGAAATAGATTTTATCCCGATACCACATAGGCATGTTATCCGTACCTTCCCATGAAGTAATTTTCTCACCCTTAAGCTCATCCAAATCAAATATCCAAACATCCTGAGCCATCCCGCCCTTGTACCGTTTCCAGGTGCGGAAGTCCCTGTAGATGGGGCAATAAGCTACTCGCGAAAGATCGGGCGACAAGGAGGTAAATCCCGCCACCGCCATCGGCAATGGTTCCGGTAATCCGCCTTCGATACTCACCAGATATACTCGACCATCCCACCAATCATTAACCTCCTTACGCGACCGGAACAAAATCTGTTCACCGTCCGGATGCCAATCCATCACTACGTTTTCCGGACCGAACCGTTCACTGGTGCGCTGGATTCCCGGATGGTAAGTCAACCGCTTAGGCTCCCCGCCACTGGCCGGAATGGTGTAAACTGCCATATCGCCATCATATTGACCGGTGAAAGCTATAAACTTACCATCAGGAGAAAACTTCGCAAAAAGCTCCATTCCTTCATGGCTGGTTAATCTGATTGCCTCTCCGCCGTCCCGAGACGCCAGATAGATATCCCCCCCATAAGAGAATGCCAGTTTATCACGATGTATATCAGGGAACCGTAATAACCTGGCTTCATCGGCCTGAGCTCCCGCAACAGTTAACAGGATTAATAAAACAGCAAATATCCTAATCATATTATCTCCACAAATTTCAGTTTTACAAACAGTTTCATAATACTCCGGACAATATATGCGATATAAAAGGATTTTCCAATTACTATGCTCAGACAATGGAGATTATTAATATAAATGCAATGTTTGGAATTGCACCGATTTTTCGTCAATTGTCGGTATCGCTACTGCCTGAGTGCAATTGGTCAGCTTCATCGCGGCAAACAGCCAACATTAAAGAAACTAAAGCACGGATATTATCTGTATTCATATAATTTTAATAAATATTACATCCCCTTATTATTCAATAGTTTTCGCTGTGTGTTTTTTAGTATTATTGTTATAACAGAATGTTTTAATTTTTTTTCTTGACAGAAATGGCGGTTGAATATATATTATTAGAGCTTAGATAGGTGTGAATCTGGTTATCTTCTTTAACACACTTGTTCTTTTTTTATATAGAGCTTTGGATTTAATTGATACCTATTACGTAATTAATAGGTATACGATTAGAAATTGGTTTCGACTATTGGTTACTTATCTCTGGCAGTTTGTATCAATATAGTATATTGAGCTAAAGGTTACAATAAATATTTCTTTATTTATTATGATTTATAGTAACTATAATTCCATGTCAGTTAGAGATCCTCCAAGATATAACTATTACGGTTAGTAATAATAATTATTTATTAATTTATTTGTGTATTATTTGTAGTTCTCTTGCTGATTAGATGGATTTGGTTCACAAACATAATTCACAAAATAAAATAAACTGAAGAAAGGAAAAGAAATGAGAAAACTCGTACTTACTTCGCTGGTTACAGTTTTGTTCGCGAGTACTGCCTTGGCTGGTAGTATTACCCCTAACAGCGCTGGTGTAACCTCTGGTATTCCTTATGAGAGTAGTGGCAACGATATCCTTCAGGCAGGATGCTGTATTGACGTAGTAGGTCCGGATGATAGCTGGACATTCGCTACCAGTGACGTGGAAGTCGGCCCATACGTTGTATATGATAATTATGAATGTCCGGATCTGATGAACTTTGGTCATGTACAGTGGTGGGGATTAGACCTTCAGTGGAACAACGGCTGGTATGAGTGTACCGAAGATCCGATGGACTTCGAAATCATATTCTACGATGATAACGGTAACTATCCCGGTAACATTGTATGCGGTCCCTACAACGTAACCGCGGATGTAAATCACACCGCAATCTGGTATGCCGGAGTATACGAGCTGGTAGAGTATAATGCCGACTTGAGCCCGGCATGTACCTACACCGCTAATGGTTGGGTCTCGATTCAGGGAACCTCCGCATATGGCGATTCCTGCGTATTCTTATGGGGTAACTCTTTCGGTGGAGATATGTTGGGATATCAGGATCAGGGCGGAACACTTGTACCGCTGGATTATGACCTATCCAAGTGCTTCACCGAGGGTGGAGAGCCTCCATGCTGCGATGTAGACATGACACCGGATGATGATCCTGTCATCGTGCCTCCGGGCGGAAGTTTTGGGTTCACAGGCTATATTGGTAACCCGACAGCCGATCCTATCGTCACCGACGTATGGGGTGGTGTGATCTACATGGGCAACTTCTATCAGCAGTTCGCCTTCAACAACATTCCGTTGAATCCTGGTCAGTTCTTGAGCGCTCATACCTCCCAGCATGTGCCGGGCTTTGCTCCGCAGGGTACCTATATCTACAGAGCATACTGCGGTGACCGTCCCAGCGTGAAATGCGACTCCGCCGAGTTCCCATTCACCGTTACCGGCGCTCGCGTCAGCGACAATAGCGAGTGGTTCATCGAAGGTGAATTCTTCGGAATCAATAGCAATTATGCAACCTTAAGCTTCACTCCAGACAAAGCGCCGTATTCAGGCCCGATAAACAAGCCCGATCAGGGTGTGATATTACAGGGTGGAGATACGGTGAACGACGCTACCCCGATAGGGGCGGTACCTTACAGCAACACCGGAACCACTTCGGGCTATACCAACGATTACGATGAGGTATGTCCGTTTACCGGATCGACTTCACCGGATGTTGTCTATAGTTTTGTACCGTCAACAAGCGCCATATATGAAG
>WJIR01000052.1 GCA_014730175.1 Candidatus Zixiibacteriota bacterium | reverse complement strand
GTCACATCCAACCCCGCCGCCGCTAATTCCCATGCAGTGATCCGCTTTCCCTGATTGAGTGGCCTGGTTTCCCCCGCAAATACCTTCATCTTCTTTCCTTTGGAAGCCGCAGTATAGATAACGCCAAGTGCGGTACCGATTCCGGCGGTCGCCAGAGCGCCGGCATTACAATGGGTTAAAACGCCATCACCATTGGCGATAAGCTTCGCGCCGTTATCACCAATCATTCTGCATAACCGGATATCCTCTTGCTCGATTTCAACCGCCTTATCTTTGATTTTTCCGTGGATAACATCTATCGGTGCGCTTTCATTTTGTTCAATTATCTTCTTTAATCTTTCCACCGCCCAACGAAGATTAACCGCCGTGGGACGAGCCGCTATTATTTCCTCGGTCGCCTTCCGCAATAATTTCAGGTATTCGGTTTTATCCAGGTCGCTGAATTCCCGGGACGCCAGAACAACCGCATATCCGGCAGCTACTCCGATCGCCGGTGCGCCGCGTACTGTAAGTGTCTTTATCGCTTCGATTACATTTCTATAATCATCATATACCACGTAGTTAACCGAATGAGGTAACACTTTCTGATCCAATAAAACAAGTTTATCGTCTTTCCACTCCAACGTTCTGAAAGGTAGTTTTATCTCAGCCATTTATAATCACTCCCCGATGAACTGCAGTAACACCTGCCGGCTCCGCGGTCGATTATCGAAATTCAATACTATTATCTGTTGCCAGGTTCCCAGAGTCAGAGTTCCGTCGATAAATGGGATAGACACCGAAGGGCCGATCAATGCAGACCTCAGATGTGAAAATCCGTTCCCGTCCCCCCAGGTTTTATCATGATGGTAATCCTTATCCGAGGGTATCAACTTCTCAAATAACTCCGGCAGATCCTTCAATAAACCCGGTTCATGTTCCAGCGTCGTAACACCACCGGTTGCTCCTTCCACGAAAATAGTTACATTTCCGTGCTTCATACCGGTCTTGGAAAGTTTATCGACTACTAATCCGGTGATATCGGAGATACCGCAACTATCTTCAGACCTTGTTTTAATTCGTTCAGTTATAACATTCATCACTTTTCCCCTAACTAAACTCTTATATTCCTATCTGTACCTTCGCGTTTCATCGAGACTCAAAATAGCCTCCCCAACGGTATAATGCGAACCGGTCACCAACACCACGTCCTCGGGATTCGCCAGGTCAAGCGCTCTTTGGTAAGCTTGATTAACATTGTGGATGATTTCAAACGGAATCTCCAATTCCGCGGCTTTCTCCGCCATAAACTCCGGCTCCACAGCTCTCTCGCTAACCGGTTTGGTTAGTATCAACAGATCGGCAAATGATTTGAAACGCTTCAGCATATCATCCCGTTTCTTGTCCGAGAGAATTCCAAGCACCGCTATGATCTTTTTTTTCGGAAGGAACTTATGAATACACTTTTCGAGAAATGCTGCTCCGGCAGGATTATGAGCCACATCGAGCAACACCATCGGATTTTCCGATACAACCTGTAATCTCCCCAGCCACTTTACATTCTTCATTCCATCGTAAATCGCCTTATTGTCGATATTGAATCCTTTTTTGGACACGAGATTCAGCGCAGCAATAGCGGTCACTGCATTCTCCACCTGATGCTCTCCGGCGAGATTAATATGGATTTTCTCATAGCTGTTTCCATTCAACTGAGCGTTGAAATCGCTGCCCAGCAAACTGCTGTCGCCGGAAGCCCATCGAAAATCATCATGCGCGGAGATAAAATCGGAACGCCGCTTTTCGCAGATCTCCCGAATAGTCCGCTTCACATTATCATATCTCGATGCAGTTATGCAGGGGATTCCCTCCTTTACTATTCCAGCCTTCTCCACAGCGATCGCTTCCAGCGTATTGCCCAGCGATTTTGTATGATCGTAATCGATATTGGTTATTACGGAAACCTCCGGCCGCAAGACATTGGTGGCATCCAACCTGCCCCCCATACCCACTTCTACAACTGCTATATCGACCTTCTCATCAGCGAAATATTGAAACGCTAATGCCGTGGTGATCTCAAAAAACGAAACCGGTATTCTCTCCATCCTCTTCTTGTTCGCTTCTACGAAATCGACAATGTAATCCGGATCGCAGTCCTTATAACCGATCCGCATCCGCTCAGCGAAATTCACCAGATGAGGCGAAGTAAGCAGTCCCACTTTGTATCCCGCATTCGTTAAAACAGACTGCAAAATAGCCGCGGTGGAGCCTTTCCCGTTAGTGCCGGCAACATGAATACTCGGATAGCTGTTCTGAGGATTCCCCAGTATATCCATATAAGCTTTAATCCGCTCCAGACCGAGAAAGATTCCGTATTTCTCTATTGCAAATAGAAAATCTAAAGTTTCCTGATATGTCATCCGTTTATTCTTGAACCCCGAGATAATCCAAAAGCTGGGAGATATTCTTTTTCAAGTCGCGACGGTGACTGATAAAATCGATAAATCCATGCTCCAGGAAGAATTCCGAGGATTGAAATCCCTCCGGCAGATCCTGCCCGATTGTCTGCTTAATCACCCGTTGTCCCGCAAATCCAAGAAGAGCTTGAGGTTCAGCAATAATGATATCTCCCAGAGACGCGTACGATGCCATTACGCCAGCCGTGGTGGGATTTGTAAGTACGGATATAAACGGGATATTCTTGTCGTATAAAAGCGCCAGCAACGCCGATGTTTTTGCCATCTGCATCAGCGATAGGATCCCTTCCTGCATCCTGGCTCCGCCGGATGCTGACACTATAACCAACGGAATTTCCTTATCGAGCGCCCTCTCTATTGTACGCGCAATCTTTTCACCCACTACCGAACCCATGGAACCGCCCACGAAATTAAAATCCATTACCGCAAAACTGATCGGCCTGGAATTAATTGCTCCGATACCGGATACAACTGCATCCTTCAATCCTGTTTTTTTGACCGCGCTTTTGATTCGGTCAGGATATTTCTTGGT
>WJIR01000051.1 GCA_014730175.1 Candidatus Zixiibacteriota bacterium | reverse complement strand
CTCCATTTTACTATCGAGTGATATCTGTAGTTATTGCTGTACCTTTCTATTATATGCTGCCAACGTATAGATTTACGAACCTGGATCAGCTTAATCCGGCTTACCTAAAGGCTATTGAGGCACTATCTTTTGTAAGTTTTCTTTCAATAGTGATTTCAGCAGGAATGGTGTATTTGATATCCAAGAGGAGATTACACCAAAGCGAAGAAGTCTCGCTGGTGGCATCGCTTCTTTCTATCTTATTGTTTAGACATACCGCATTGTATGGTATCGATCCATTCGCGATTATGGTTATATCTACGGTGATTTATTTCATTCGGAGTAGGCTGATATACTCAGCGATAGTTCTCTTATCGATCGGAATTAATGAAAAAATAATTCTTCTCTTTGCTATTCTTGGGATTTCAAGGTTGTTATTCGGAAAGAATAAGTCAAATGTTCACGTCATCGTTCCAAGCGCGGCATTAGTGTTATACCTTGGTATTAGATACTTGGTTAATGCTCCAGGTTGCGAATATCAACTCGATCCCTCGACGTACTTGTCATCTCTCCACTTTAATATACTCCAGACTTCGAGTCTAAAGGGATTAGTACTAAATATACTTCCAACATTGATTATGGTTGCACTGTATATATGCGCCTTAATCGCAAACAAGCAGAGAAGCTTATCGGCAAAATGGTATTTCCAACCAGCGGATATATTGCCACTGGTTGGATTGTTTATAATAGCTCACATGGTAAGAGTCGAGTATAATGTCGGTAGGATAACACTATATTGTTTGCCCTTATACTTACCGTTAGCTTCATCGGTTCTGGCATCAAAGTTAAGCGAGAATTAGTTACACTTCCAGCATGGACTTAGCTCGTTCTTTGTTGATCAGGTCGGAATCCAGTAGTTTCAAAATATTATCTATATGGATATTTTCCGCCTGACGCTGATCGAGCATGCCGAATGATTTGCTGTTGTCGAATCGATGCTTGACTCGAATAGGAATGCCTTTTAGCGCCAGTTCTATATCGCATAACCAATCCAGCAGATGCGAAGCCGCTGATTGTATCGAATACACCTGCCGCAACACGATTTCATATTTGAACTTCGCCCAGTTATGAGTTGTGCCGTAGGAGTATCCCAGCATGAACGGGTCAAGATGACATCCACAACAGATATCCTCGATTATCGCTTTGTGATTAAGATACCAGGCGCCGATGGAACTGTAATTGCTGGGACCGATATGTTTGATCTCGACATCGTTCCAGGTGATCGGATTATCATCCGGTTCCAGAGTGTTCATCATGCTGACCGTATCATCGAAATACTGGTTAGCACGGTTGACATAGGCGCTGTCGGATTCGCCTGACGCTTTCTGCGGTGGCGTGATCGATACCTGGAGGCGATGATAACCGGCGTTGTGAATAGTCTTACTCATATCATTGACAAGCTGTTGTTCAATTCGGGCGACAAACGGCACCGCGGATATAATCGAACGTCCGCGCGGATCCGACGGTTCGGCATCCAGCCCGTAATAGAATAAAGTCGGCAACGGGAGCTTGATTTTGCGGTCATCAATGTTCTGATATATATGCCATTGGTTTTTGACCAGTTCGAATTTTAGATCGATTATATCAATCGGATAGAAGGCATGGATACCGTCGCCGGCAGGATTTATAACCAGTTCGCCGCAGGAGCCGCCATCAGTGAACAGCGCATTGAACAGCGTATCCAGCAAGGCATCGAACCCGGCATAGCGCCAGAATTTAAATGGAAAGATACGTCTTTCAAGAGATTGAAGGATGTCTTCGATTTCGCTCTCCATGTTACGGGTGACTTCCGAATCGTAGTAGCGAATTCGAGGAGCGTTACATAGTTTCGACCATGTCCATACCGCGGAGCTGATAGTCGGGATATTGTTCCGCAGAAAGCGATAAAGCTGGATTCGGAACCGCGGCGAGTCAATCGCCTGACCATCAAAAAGGAAAGTGTTCGCCTTGGGACTATCCTGTGACGCACGGTTACTATGCTTGCGGACTCCCGGGGGAATTTTGCGGGAGTCATAATCTGAACTGAAGAGATGCTCTTTTAATTTTAACAGGATGTTTTTCATATTTGCCTTCCGTATAGTTAAGAATCAGTGATCAATAAGAATTCATGTTGGCGGCAAGCTGCCGACCTACCGATGTTCCCCGAAGGACAAACCTTCGGCTACAGGTTTTCGCTGAAAGCGGTCTGGTGAGGGCACCTGACCGCACCTTGAATATTGTCGGGTTTCTCCATTCGGCTATCGCCGAATTCCGAACCCTACCTATTGCGCTGACTCCCTCACCCGTCTTCGCCCCGCGAAACGCGGGGCGAATCCACCCTCTCCCGCTGAACGGGAGAGGGTATGAGGTAATAATATAATAATTACGCTTAATAGAATATATCCACTCAGTTCCCCTTCTCTCATTCAGTGGGAGAAGGGGTTAGGGGATGAGGGAGCTATCACCTTCCTGTCGGGTGCGGCGACTCGACAGCACTTGATAATGATAATCACCGAAGGACAAGCCTTCGGCTACAGGTTTTCGCTGAAAGCGGTCAGGTGAGGGCGCCTGACCGCACCTTGAATATTGTCGGGTTTCTCCATTCGGCTATCGCCGAATTCCGAACCCTACCTATTGCGCTACTCGTCCTATTTATTGGAGCGGTTCGAAAACATCACTCCCTCTATAATAAGGGGAGCGCTGTGCGATTAACCACACTGACGCATGCGATTTGAGCAGCGAATAATTTCTCGTAAGCTTGTGTGGCGTAATCGGATAAAAAGTTGACATGCAAAAATATGCATAGAAAAAAGTCCCGATATTATGTATAATATTGGGGAAAAATCGGGGGATGAGGGATTTTATATAAATTATAATATAAGGTGGTATTATTGTGCGTTTCCGAATTAGCGCCGGGTGTTCACGATAGAATTGGGGGACTTGAAAACCGTCAGCGCTGAACGTTTACCAGGCTCAAGCTGGCTGACCGACGGGTACTGAGGTTAAGGAATTTTGTGTACTACAATAAAATCCCAAATTTTATATGCGATTTACTGATTTATCTTATCCACCATTGCGCCTATAACCCCTGAAGCTTCGTCAGTTCTCGAAAGGAATTCTTGATATAGTTTCAAAGCGGAATCATGATCATTGCCATATTTCATGCTCTCCGCTATGGAAAGCAGATAGTGAGGATCGATTACATCATGTGCTGCAGTCTTCAATCGGTAAAGATCTCTCAGGTTCTTCAAAAAGTTCAAATGCTCTTCTATATAGTTGAATTGCTTTTTGTTTTCCGGTTCGGTCTCTCCCAGCCTTTGAAGGAATTTCCTTGAGAGGGGATCTCGAACTTTATATTTCGCCTTATACATCATCAAGAGCATTTCTATATCCCGTAAACCGCCGCTGCATTCCTTTATATCATGCCGCTGCACTTCATCTTCTTCATAATGGCGGGACCGCATCTCGCTAACAAGCTGCTCAATGAACTCCCGATGCCGGGCGAAAATAAGAGGAGTAATGATCTCATCCTGCAGTTTATTTTCAATGATTGGAGTACCAACCATTATCCTTGAGCATAATATCTGCGCCTTATCGATGAACCGATCATCCGAATCCACACATAAGTAGTCAGCAAGTTTCTCTAACGGTATTATATAGCTATCGAAATAATCGGCAAACCGGTGATGAGGTAGAATTCCCCTTTTTAGAATTTCGGTATTCATCTCGGCAATAATCATGTTGTAATATTCGATCTGAGCCTCATCGGGAGAATCGAGAATCGCGATCATATCATAATCATCATCGAAACCATGTTCACGGGCATGTCCGCCGGTGGCATACAGCGCAAATAAACCGTGTGAATGCAGGGAATATCCGAGGGAAAGGTGCACTTTCTGCTGGCAGAATTCATAGAGCGAGACGGTGTATTTATCGCAGAAATCAATGAATTCGGCATCAGTGACCTTGCAGGGCACTCCATCCATCGCCAGAAGGCTCACCCGAACGAATTCCAAATCATAGAAATCACCCAGATGCTCAATTCTTTTTTCTACCGCCAGATGAGTTGTAAGGTCGCTGTAGAATGCATCCGTAAAATGCTTAAGCTTCTTTCTGTTGGGGAGATTCTTGATGAATATCGGGTGCTTTTTAAGAATCGGATGAAAATGGCGTTTAAAAAACTGACTGCTTTTGTAATGTATGTTTACTAATGCCAGAAGCTGATCGTGATATCCGATCAGTTCAGGAGGTCCAGGTTTTTCCTGGACCAAATCGGCGATTTTTTCCAGTAACTCCCAATTGATCAGCGTATAAAAGCTATGAAGCAATTCGGGGTGGGAATAGACCATACGTGTGAAAAAATTAGATGCAATGGATAATTCGCTCAGCCTATCTACAAACAGGTCGCTGATATACTTAAAAACATCTTTACCTTCCTGCGTTTGCGCCCTCTTACCGAGGATAACCAAAAGCCTGAGAGCGTAGGTTGGGTCGTTTACCACTCCGTAAACGTACCCGGAGCCAATAATATTTTTCATGGTTCCGGTGAGTTCGGTGAAACCTTTAATGAAATTGTCATAAAAATCACTCTCGTCATCATTCAGTACTTCCAGGAAGTCGTCCCAATAAGTGATGCCCTTGAAAAAGCTGGAAGTCCGAATGAAATCGACGGCGATATTTCCTCTTGCTTCCTCGTATTCGATTCCTTCATTTAGAAAAATAGGTCTAAAAATGCTTATCTTCCTGAGGTGACTTCGCAGGTCGGATGTTAATACATCAATTGCCCTATTACTGCTCTGAAGGAACTCGTAATAATTCACCAGCATGAAATCCTTTGCCGACACCACGCCAACCTGCTCAAAACCGAACATTTCGGAGATCCTCGCCACCATTTCCGCTATGCCCGGTTCATTTAAAGGAATATCTTCGTCCTGGGATACCGTGATCTGGTACAAAAAGCGGAACAGCTCAAAAAAGCTCAATGCTTGTTCAATTGTCTGGTACTCCGATAAGCGCTCTTCATTTTCGGTTTTCAACTCCTCCACTATCTGCCAGGCATTCACTTTGTCCACGCCATAAACTAATTTAAGCGCCGAAAGCAGGGTTTTTATCGGGCGTAGAATGTCATCCTTTGGCGCAATAGTGGACTCGGATTTAGGCCGATTTAACAATGATTGAATTTCCCCGAGTATTCCGCGTAGATAACCTTCATGGTATCGATTCTGTTTCTCGGATGAGCGATAGTAAAAGCGGTTAGTAACCCTGGATTTAAACTGCTGGAAGAGTGAATTATCACCCATAATCAAATTTGCCCCAAGCATCTCCGTTACGATAACGAAATCGTACATCCCCTTTTTGAGAATATCTTCGTATTCATCTATGGAAGCCACCAGGCTGTTCTGCCCAACATGCTCGGAAAGATGAAAGTGTAAACGGGTCGCTTTTTTCAACATTTCGCTGGAAAGCTGGCCAAAAGCAAGGTTCAGTTTATGAACATCATCCGAGCCGTCATGGATTACCCCCATATCGATATCATCCTGATCCGCCCTGGTTCCCACGCCAAGGACCGCATACTCCACATTGTTCTCTCCGGACAGAAAAATATCGAGTAAACGCTGCATATAGTTTTTGGTAAGGAAGCGAAATGTCCTTCCGATCTCCAGCATTAATCTCTTCCCGGTCCTCCAGCGTTCGGAAGAATTCGCCAGTTCGATTTTGACAATATCAACCATGCGGAGATTCATCTGCAAGAACTGAAGGGCGAAATAGCATCCGAGGAGATCAAGTTTGTCATTGGTGTCGGATGCGCAGCTTAATACCGTATCCATCTCTCCGGGAATTTCCGTCGAATAACTCCAGAGGTGGACCTGGTCTCGCAACCTGTGACGATCCAAAGCCGATGTTAGTTTATCGATGTTTTTGGATATAATATGAATATATTTACGATTATAATTACCCAGCAGGGCGGTTCTGTTCGTTAACCTGGTTAAAGGATCTCTCATAATTAACACCTGTGCTGCGGATCAACCCGTATTATTCATAAATTTCGTCATCGGTAGCGGAGGCTTGATGCGCCTTTTGCCTACTTACGCATACGACCTGTTTCTGAAATCCTCAATTCCAATCCGTAGATGATTACTTCTTTTAAACTCCCGAAGGACAAGCCTTCGGCTACGGATTCGTGGTTGTTATTAATTGCCCGGATTAAATTAGCTTATCATTCCTATGCACGCTACCTTTGTAATCCATCCTATTCTGATGAAGTATTCTTATCGGCTGCCAACTTCAAACCGGCATTTAGCGCTTTTAGATAAGTCTCTTCCGAATTCTTGGGAATCCTGGCAAGAATAGCATTTTGAATGGCATCTTCGCCGATAACTTTATTCATATACGCAAAGAAACCAAGAGCTACAATCTCCGTCATAACCGGCGCACCGAATATCTCCTCAGATGTTGCTTTGAAAGGCGCAGTGATTAATTTTCGATCAACACTATCTGCGCCAATGTTAATCTCCGAATCGGCAACGATAATCCCGTCGGGACTAAGCTCACTGATATACTTGTCGCAAGCTTCCTGCGTTAGCACGAGTAAGAAATCAACAACTTTCACCTTGGGATAAGCAATTACTCCATCGGAGATGATTATATCGGCGCGGCATGTATTGCCCCTTGCCTCCGGTCCATAGGAAATACTCTCCGTAGCATTCTTATTTTCGAATATTGCGGCTGCCTCGGCAACGATTCTCGCTATCTGAACCAGTCCCTGCCCCCCGGCTCCACTGAATCTGATACTATATTCAAATGACATCGTCAGAATATTTCATAGTTAGCATTTATTTATCTACATACGAATATATTCATTTACATCGAGGATTTGTCAACTGTTATCTGAGAATATTTCTCTAAAGTAGATCACTTATAAATTCTGACGCTGGATCGGGGGCTTCGAGTTTCCTTTATCTATCCATAATCGAAGATTGCTTCACCGGCGCACGCCAGGGATCGATGCGACGATATCTGCGACTTAGGAAATTGCAAATGCGGTTAATTTAGAAAAGGACTGACCTTGTTATTCAGTTTGATAAGTTTAATCTCAAACCTGACTTACGTCCGTACGGATTGCCGATCGGACAGGAATATCCGACCTACCGACAATAGTAGAGCAGACATTCTTGTCTGCGGAATGCTTAATCTATCGGGGGGATAAATCTCCTTTATCGGTAGATAAATGGAATTAGACTTCCTCAGCAGCCAGCAGTTCCTTTATCTTTTCCTCAAGCTGTTTCTCCGCCGACGGATTCAACCCCACAAATCTCATAACCTCCTCGAATCCCGGATTAATCAAGACCGTTGTTGGCATAGCCGTGACCCCGTATTCTCTGGGAACGTTGCTGCCCAGAGCCACCACGTTTTTATACTCCACATCATATTTATCCAAAAGCTGCCGGAATGCGGGAATATCGACATTTCTGTCCAGATTCACCCCGATCAGCACGAATCCCTGATCGCGATATTTCTTATCCAGTGATGGTAAAAACGGCATTGCCTTTTTGCAAGGGGGACACCACGAAGCCCAGAAATCCAGCAGGATTGGTTTCCCTTTAAGGCTGGAGAGCGTAAACTCGTTCCCATTAAAATCCTTAAGAGTAAAATCATGAACCTGGTTGTCGGATGAAGTCTCGGTGGAAGCCGCACTACTCTCAGAACGGCTGCTTTCCACACCTTCTTGCCCTCCCCCGCAAGCCGTTAATACCAGAGAAAAAGCAAAAACAAATAATATGACAATATTCAGGCTGAGTTTTTTCACTATTGTACTCCTTCAATGTATAAAATTATCACTTTTTTGGCGAGATGACCATCTCGGTTAAGCGCCTCACGAGAACCCGGTCGATCCGCAACTTGCGGAATTGGAAGAACCGGCGCTCGCCTGCGGAGGCGCGCAACAGGATACTATGCGCTCGGCCTTTGAATTACATTCGGGGCATTCAGCGGTTTCGTCCCGTTTGCCGAGACTACGAAGTTCCTCAAATTTATTTCCGCAGGTAGAGCATTTATATTCATAAATCGGCATTCTATCACCCTTTACTGTTGATAATTTAGATCTTAAATCCGTATGGAATCAGAATACTAAATGTCTCACTTTCCTATGTTATTATATCTCGATATTGAAATTCGCAAGTCATTTTTTACGAAGTATAAGTTTAAACTTGTCCGATTTGGTAATGTTCCCATTGACCGATCACCTTTGACGGCTGAATAAGTTAATATTTCACTTCGCATCAAGGACGCTATCGCCTTACCGATTTATTATATGATAACCAAATTCGGGAAACGATTCATTTTATGGGTAAAATACTGATAGTAGATGATGAACACAGCATGTGTCAATTCATGGAGATCATGCTGGCTAAGGAAGGATACAATGTCGTATCGGAGCCTTCGGCTAATAAAGTACTCAAGCTTCTCGATAGTCCCGAAAGCGGTGAGTTCGATCTTGTAATTGCGGATCTGATGATGCCGGAGATGTCCGGAATTGACCTGCTGGAGAGGACAAAGAAAGCAAAACCGGATCTGGACTTCATTATAATGACCGCTTTCGGTTCGATCGAATCGGCAGTCGAAGCGCTTAAAAAAGGGGCTACCGAATATATTACCAAACCGTTTCAGGTTGATGAGGTCAAGCATACAATCAAGAAATGCCTGGAAAAACGGCGAGTAATCCACGAAAACCGTGAACTGCGAAAGAAACTCTCCGAATCCGGAGGATTAGCGAAATTTATCGGGAGTTCATCCAAGGTTGTCGAATTGAAGCGAATGGTGGAACGTATCGCGGTAACCGACAGCACTGTACTAATTAAAGGCGAGTCCGGATGCGGTAAGGAGTTGATCGCCAAAGCAATACATGACCTGTCGCCTCGCGCGGATAGACCGTTCGTCTCCATAAATTGCGGAGCTTTGCCGGAAACCCTTCTGGAATCGGAACTTTTCGGTTACAAAAAGGGGGCGTTCACCGGAGCCAATAAAGATAAAACCGGATTGATCCAAACAGCGGACCAAGGGAGTTTTTTCCTGGATGAATTGGGGAACATGCCTTTATCGATCCAGGCTAAGCTCCTGCGGGTCATAGAGCAAATGGAGGTTACCCCTCTGGGCGATACGAAACGGGCGCCTGTTAATGTAAGATTGATTGCTGCAACCAATGCCGACCTCGAATCGGTAGTTGAATCCGGTGATTTCCGCGCTGACCTTTTCTATCGCCTCAATGTACTGCCGATTTTAATCCCTCCTTTAAGAGAACGTGCCGAGGATATCCCCGCACTAGTCTCCCATTTTGTTAAGCGTAGCTGTGAAAAACTGGGTTGCGGAATAAAACGTCTTTCCGAAAGCGTTCTGACAGCATTAATGGAATATAATTGGCCCGGTAATGTTCGAGAGTTGGAGAATGCGATTGAGCAAGCTACACTTTTGTCCACCGGCGATCTCATCAACAAAAACGATCTTTCCAACTGTATTGTAAAAAGCGACAGAAAGGAAGTTACCGGGTCCCAGGATTCCGTGTTAACTCCTCCGTTGAATGTTATGGAAGAAGCATATATACTGTATGTCCTCAATCAAACCGACTGGAATAAAACCAAAGCCGCCAAAGTACTCGGCATAGACGCCTCTACGCTTTACCGCAAAATCGACCGATATAAACTCAAGGAGAAAGCGCAAAGGTGAGGATTGAGAAAATCTCTTATTGAATCCAATGAGCATACAGTATCAAGCCGAATTCAGTCGGATAAAATTATAGAATACCCCAAATCGCCGTTTTATCAACATCCGAATTTCATCGGATTGAGTTTGTCGTTTGCGGTACTTTTCATATACCTTTATAATCTATGTCCGACTGTGTATTTCTGGGACTCGGCTGAATTGACATCTGCATCCTACGCCCTGGGTTTGCCGCATTCACCCGGCTTTCCCCTTTATATTCTCTGGGGACGGTTGATAAGCTTGCTTCCGTTTGCAACTCCGGCTTACAGGATGAATTTCTTTTCGGCAGTCTGTGGTGCGGTTACGGTTTTCTTTCTTTTTCAGATTACCCGGAATATCGTGTCGATATACAATCGAAATGCACGAATTCAACTGACAAACTGGGAGTATTTTGCAGCCGCCTTTCTGCTCCTGTTCGCAGTCAGCTTCTCAGCATTATCTCAGTCCGTTCGCGCCGAGGTTTATTTTCCGAATCTACTGATTATTTCTCTTATATTATATTGCGCTGTTAAATCCAATCTCCATAAATCAAATTCAATTCGCTGGATTATAGTAAGCTCTTACCTGGCGGGTTTAGGGACTGGAATTCATCATCTTACAGCCCTTTTGATTATTCCGGGGCTTCTTTTCTTTATTCCAGTTCGCAGAATACTTAAATCTCCGGCTTCTATCGCCGCTTGCGTAATGGCGTTTTTTGTCGGTGTTTCGAACATACTATATATTCCCATCCGGTACCTTGCCGGAGCCGAATATTTCTGGGGAGATGGCTCCAGCATTGGTGGAGTTCTGGCTATTCTGACCTCCTCCGATTTTGGGGTTCCGACTAACACATTCACTCTGAATCACTTGTCCCAGCTGATCGGTTTTGATTTTTCTCTGCTCTGGCAGCAATTGGGATTCTTAGGGCTTTTGGGCGTCATAGTCGGGATCCGAGTATTATCGAAGCGAATTCCCGGGATAACAATCGGGATATGTTTGATCCTCTTATGTAATTTGCTTTCCATTATATTCTTTGAAGAATATTTCTATAGTTATCTTGATCTTCATGGTTACCTGTTACCATCGATAGCGATTTTATTCGTTCTTGCCGGGGTAGGCTTCACGAAAATTTTTAATAAACTAATCAGTGGTCAGGTTTTTAAAAGCATCCGACAAAAAAGCGCCGTGTTGGTATCCGGTTTGCTCATAATTCTGGCTATGGGACTAAAAACAACTGACAGCTTATCATTTTCTTTAAGAAATTATATTGTAGCCGAGGAGATGGCGAACAGACTGTGCCAACATCTTGATGAAAAAAGCATCGTGGTTTGCAGTTCGGTAAACTCCAAGTTTCTTATTGACTATAAGAAGGTTACCGATGAACGCTATAAAGATCTCGGCGTAGTTGACCTGGGACTGCTTCAGCGTGAATGGTACCGCGACAGGATGACCAACCGTTTCTTTGAGAATTCTCATAATGAAGTGTCATCCAGAGAGTTACTCCGGGAAATCATCGCTCGCAACGGCAGCAACCTGTTCATGGAGTTTTCACCGGCTTTGCTGTCGTTTTCTTCCAACCTCAAGCCGGATGGTATCTTGTACAAGTATTCGTCGCGAGAAACCGAAACGGCGGATCAAGCGAGTCTGGATGTTTTTCCCTGGATTGAAGGGGATCCGGAATCATCGAGATTATACGCGGAATGGCTACTTAACCGATGGGTATTTTTCTACTCGCGAGGCGAGGGCGCTCTTGCTGACAGCGCTCTGTCGGCTTTAACTAATATCGATAGACACTCATCCGATATAATAGAAGAATATCGGGCAATCCTTGATACATCAAGAGATTATTAAAAATGAGAAAAATAATCGGAAATCGAAGAGGATTTACGCTGACCGAATTAATGATAGCAGTAGTTATTATCGGGGTGCTGGCGGTGCTTGCAATCGGGCGGTTTTCCGCGGTAGCTACCAGCGCCAAACAAGCCGAAGTAAAAGGAATCCTCAAGCAGATATATGTATTGGAAAGGGCGTATCTTCAGGAGTACGAAGGGTACTGGCCCTCGGATGGTTCCACAATCACCGCCGATTCATCACTGGCGAATCGCGACAATTTTAATATGCTGTCACTGAGCGTGGAGATAATGGCTACCGCGAGATATTCGTATGCTTTAACCGGTAATCCAACCACATTTACGGTAGTGGCGACAGCGACGGGGCTGGACGATGATGCCACACAGGATATATGGCAGATCGATCAGACCGGTTCGTTAGTCTGCTTGTCAGATGACGTGCGGAATTAATCATTGCATTTTGCAAAATGCAATATTTTTGGGGAGCGAAAAAACTGGAATTTTCTTCGGATTTGTCGATAGATGATATGAAGATTATAACAAGCCGTTGCGAAGTATGGAATTGCAAAAATCATGACAGTAAGCCTGAGGTTGGCAACCGATTTGCAGTCATTGTTACAGGCGAAAATGAAAACAACTCACAAAACAAATAGGAGGCTGAAATGTTAAGTAAATTCCGTATCAACCACAACCAAAAGGGTTTCACACTTATCGAGTTGATGATTGTGGTGGTCATCATCGGTATTCTGGCGGCACTGGCAATCCCGAGATTCATGCAGGCAACAACCAAGTCCAAGCAGTCCGAAGCCAAGCAGCTTTTAAAACAGATTTACACTATGCAGCGAGCATACAGACAGGAGTTTGACACTTACGCCTGTAACGGTATCACCGCTGATGCTGACAATCCGAACACCTTCGCAACGATAGGAGTTGAAATACAATCATCAGCCCGCTATTCTTATGTAATGACAGCGGCGGCTAATACCTTTACCTGCGTTGCCACAGGAAACCTTGACGATGACGCCACAAATGACGTATGGCAAATCGACCAGGATGGAGCGTTGACTAATACCACAAATGACGTGGATAGTTAATCCATAATCTTCTCACAGAAGCCGGGGCAAATGCTCCGGCTTTTTCTATTTGAAGGGATAAAATCGTCGAAATGGAAATCTTTAACGTAAACCACCAATTATCAGCTTATCTCCCGATCATATTTTTTATTTTTGGCGCGTTTCTGGGAAGTTTTTTCAATGTGATAATTCACCGCATTCCAAACGGCAAATCGATTATACATCCGGCATCTTCCTGTCCTCACTGCCACCAACCGATCAAACCGTATGACAATATCCCAATACTTAGTTATTTGATCCTGAGGGGAAAATGTCGTCATTGCGATGCCAAGATAAGCTGGCGTTACCCGTTTGTGGAACTGTTGAGCGGATTTCTATTCGTATGGTGTTATTATTATGTCGGGCTGAACCTGCAGCTTATTCCGGCTATCATGCTGATTTCCATGATGTTAGTAATCACGTTCATCGATATCGATAAACTGATAATCCCTGATAAAATAACATTCCCCGGAATGCTGCTGGGGCTTTCATTTTCGTTCCTGCCGGGAGGATTGTCAATCGGTGAATCGGTTATCGGACTGGTGGTTGGCGGCGTAATCCTGTATCTGATAGCGCTCTTCGGAAGCATGGCGTTCAAGAAGGATGCTATGGGAGGCGGAGATATCAAACTCGCCGCGGTAATAGGCGCATTTTTGGGCTGGCAGGGAGTATTGATAACGCTAATACTTTCTTCGCTGGTCGGATCATTGATCGGAATATTTATCATAGCCCTATCCTCGAATGACAACCAACAAAAAAGCCACACCATCCCCTACGGACCGTTCTTAGCGCTGGGTTCGATAATCGCGTTGTTCTTCGGAAATGACCTGATACGGTGGTACGCTGATTATCTGCGCGGTTTCTAACCAAAAATATAATCTTCTGACCCGGATAATTCATGAAACCCATTAATCCGTATCCGTAGGTTTACGCTCCTTAGGAGTGCTTGTACTTAGGGTGTTCATATAGAAGTAGATCATATACAGATTGGAATTGAGGATTAAAAAGAAAGGCCGGAAGCGCAAGACTTCTGCTACCGTGGGCAAAACTTATGAATACTGCCGGTTAAGCCATGAGCGGTCAACAATACTGTAATTAATATCGAAATATTTCTATTCTATTAAAAGTAATTCTCGAAATAGCGGTCTTCATGTTTTGTACTTTTGACATGTAGAAATCCCTAACCTGCTAAAACAACAAAGGCGGGCGTAATGTTTTCGACCAGCAAATTTATATCTAATACAGAAGGGGGTGATAAATGAATGTTATTGAATATTTTTGATAAAATGGATGCGGGGAAGTGGATGATGGGTAAGTAACCTCAATTAAAAGGAGGGAGATAAAATGTGTTATCTTACAAAATTCAAATTTAACGCTTTGAAAATTTTCTATTAGCGTTATATTTAAATAAGAGAATTATTCAATCAATT
>WJIR01000050.1 GCA_014730175.1 Candidatus Zixiibacteriota bacterium | reverse complement strand
ATCAGCTTTCGGGCAATTCCCCGGGTGATAATGTGATGCACAGCGCCCGGTGCATCGATGCGAGACTGGCGTGGCATAATTGGCAGATTAACATCAAAGGAAGTCAAATGCAAGGTTAAATATTAAGAACGTCCCATATATGACCCCTGCTGTTGGGAGCAACCGCAAGCGGCCATACGGCTCGATCTGATGGTACCGCCCGGCACCGGGGGCAAGCCCGGAACCAGGCTCTCGTGCTGCCGAAGAACTGATGGTCAGCAAAAGAAAAAAATTAAAATGCGTTCGTTTTATACGCTGTTATTTGAGTATTAGCAGGGTGGGCAAATCGTTTCAAAAGGGCATCAGCGGCAAAAATACAGCATTGCAACTTGTTGATATGTTTGGCAATATAAAATTATTGCGCAATCGATACATATTGCGACATTGTTTGGTATCTACATATATTACAGTGGGTTATGTCGCTTTTGAATCGGATTTTAGGTTCCGGTTTTTTGCGTTCAAAATGACAGGCAAAATAGGGCAAAATCGCAAAAAAGCGACTGAGGTTTTTTACGCCTCAGCCGCTTTTTTATCAAAATAATATTTTATCTTACCCGGATACCGATGATCTCCACTTTAAAATCATTTCTTTACGCTTTGGCTCATCAGAAGGAGTGTATGATTTCACAAAATCTAAATTGTAGCCCACATCTAAACCAGTAATTGTTTGGACCACCTCAGCAGTGATCAAAGAATCAGCAATAGATCTCTGCTTTTCTAACACATCCAACAAAACAGGAACCGAGCTCTCTGAGTAAACGCCTTCCTTAGCGAGCTCATGTAAGTGTTTTACGCTTAACATGAGCTTGGCATAGTTAGCCAAATTATCTTGATTCTCGACACTGGAAGAAATCACTTCATTAAAGATCGGTATCCCTTGCAAGCCCAATTCTCGTACTTTTTTTGCATATATCGCGGATTCTTCTGCGTCAGATGAAGCTAATAGACGTTGCTTAATCTCTTGTTTTGAGTCGCTACATGCAGAACAAAACAGACAAACAAAAATGGTTAATATACATAATGGCCTGAGCATTTACCCTCCTATCTGCCTGGGAATGTTTTCCATCCATTGCCCTCAGGAACCAAATAAACCGGTGTGTGATTCCATGGCACAGGATTGGGTAGACCTTCGCCGGGTCGTCCATTAGGCTTGCCAGAAAAACTATTCCCACTTTGTGAACCTGTAACAGGTATGCCTAGATGATTAGCAAGTTTTTCTGCAAACGAATTCTCACCACCTGCGGTATTACAGCCATAAAGCCCAACGGTTGCATCATCATTAAAAAGACTGGGATCAATTTCACCAATCCGAGAAGCGTTAGGCTTTATCCAACTATACCACCAGCCTGCTCCACCAGAGTAGAGACTCGCGTAACCACTGGACTGATCGAAATACAAGCCATTCCTTCCACTATGGCCAAAATATCTTAAGCCATCGATCCCTTTATTATTTTTGGCATAATTTTCCATGGCAGCAATGGCTTCTCTCCCTGTATTGACCTGAACAATTTGATGTGATCCGGGATTCTCATTCGCCCAAGTTTGTGCAGCCAACTGAAACATAGCTCCGGAATCGCCACCTTGACCGACAAGGATTAAGTCCAGGCCAAATGGATCAATTGCATTGATTGGATTATTAGCTGTGTATGCGTAAAGGTTTATTCCACCAGCCAAACCAATCGGGTCCGGCCTCAGGTACCTGCCAATCCCGGGATCGTAATACCGGTGATAATTATAATGCCATCCGGTCTCGGCATCGAAATACTGGCCCGCCAATATTTCGATTTAATTTTCAGGGAGAGCTTATAATAGCGGGAATTTGTCACGGGGGCGGGTATTTCAAAGAGCTAATTATGATGTTATACCTAACTAATGATAGAAAATGAGTCGGTTTGGTTAATCCTCTATGTGAATTATATTTGGTTGCGAACTAAGATTTTATATCGTCAAGTACCTTTTTATAATTTCTGATTGACAATAACGGCAATATGCCAGTTATTTTTTTTGACTTTCCTGCTTTGATGTATTCAATAAACACAAACCTTCGTCCCCACATATCTGTTTTTGCCTTTTTTATATCAGACCATGGAATAACAGTATTCCCGAGAATGATACCATTCTGACCTATCGTAAATCTTCTTAGTCGAATAACAAAATATATATAATAGATCGATAGCCCTATAAAAAAAAGAATAATCAGTAATACTCTAATAGAAATATTTTCTGATGATACAATCCGAGGTAATACGGAATAGGTTGTAGCAATAACCAATACCGATAATGCTCCACATGACACATAGGCAAGCACTTGCCCAACTATACTCGTCTTTATATGCTTTGTTTTAGTATTATACAATTCTACATACCTTCCTCTGTTGATACGAGGATGTCAGTCATTCCTATACCACCATTCCATGCTGCAGCTCCAAAAATGAATGAAATAGGGTTAATCGGATCAGTAATAGAAAATTCCCAAATATCGGTCAGGTTTCCAGTACTATCCTTCATATCAACGATTTCTAAATCTATGCCTTTGATATAGCCACCAGCCATTCCGAAACCTATCTCACTGTCTCCACTTAATTGATCTATTGTTCTCGCGTTTGTTATAAGCCAATCTCCGCCATATTCCAGAGCAAGACCGTCTGCATTTTCATTACATTTATCGGAATCAACCATCGTTGTTGTCAGTGAAATACCAAAATCCCATAGTGACCAGGTTATTAATTCTTTCCAAAATTGTTTTTTCAATGGTCTGAAAGCTGAATTATTGACGCTTCTAAATTCAAGATGTGTTGAGATTCTCTTACCGAAAAAAGTCGCCGATCCCCCAAAAGCATACCCAAGCCCATACAAGCCAAAAGGATCAACACTATTTATTGGATTTTGATTAGCATACGCATACAGATTAATCCCTCCCGCCAACCCAATCGGATCCGGCGTAAGATATCTTCCCGTCTTGGGGTCGTAGAAGCGAAAGTAATTATAGTGCAGCCCGGTCTCATTATCGTAGTATTGGCCCGCCAATATTTCGATTGAAATTACAGGAACAGTTGATCTCTAAAGAGATTTATCAGAACGAAGGGTATTTCATAGAGTGATGTGAAAAACGTTATTTTCTTAGTTGCACTAATATGATTATTAAAGATTTGAAGTT
>WJIR01000049.1 GCA_014730175.1 Candidatus Zixiibacteriota bacterium | reverse complement strand
GTCCCCGAAGGAGAAGCCTTCTGCCAGGCTGTTGACAAAACCGGTGTGTCGAAAGGTTCAAGCGAGATCCCACGTTTCAATTGAATTGATAACACATTTATCGGTTTTCCATCAATCCCTTCATCAGTTCAAGCTTTTCGGCCGCGGGAAAGAATGTGGAATCGACCTGAAGCGCTCTGGTAAAATTCCGTTTCGCTGCTTCAAACCGATTGCTTTTGGCATAAGTCAGACCCAGATTGTAGAATATTGCGGGATTGTCAGGTGAGATTTCGGCGGCGCGCTTAAGGTAATATTCAGCCATAGAATAATCCCGCCTGTAATCATAAATCAATCCGGCGTTTATCCAAGCCTGAACGAAAAGCGAATCGGATTCGATAATACTCTCCAAACGCCCGAGCGCGGAATCGAGATTCCCCTCTCTTATTTCTATTGTGGCTATATTGTACTCAGCCTTTTTGCGTATACCGGTCGGATCAGCGGAAAACGGCAAATCTTTCGAGTAGATTTCACCCAGATTGTATTCGGAAACCAGAGATGTTTCCTCTGATATCTCCATAATACGGCGATAATACATCTTTGCCGAATCAAGCTGATTTCTCTGCAGATAGATTGAGCCTAATGCCAGAAGCAAACGAGGAGCTTCCTCGATTTCATACATAAAATTTCGCGAGGTCTTGACTGCCGAAGTGGTATCGCCTGCAAATAGCATCGCCTGAACCAGATTTGATACAGCGCCGGCTTCATTCGGTCTATGCGCAAGCGCATCGTTGGCGGCGATCATCGCATTGCGATAGTCGCCTTTTAGCAGGTTTATTGTTGAGAGATTCAAATACGCGCGGCTCTCGCCGGGATGATGTTTTAATTCCTGCCGGTAGTAGTATTCAGCGCTGTCATATTGATCGGTATAAAAGAAAATATTGCCGATATTCAACCGCGCCAATGAAACTCGCGGATTGCTTTCCATTGCCTGCTCATATTGCTCCTTCGCTTTCTGCCATTCTCCATTTCTCAAATATATATTTCCGAGATTGTAATATGCCTGGGAAAAATTGAACTTATCTATATTCGTGAAATTGGAAAGCGAAATTAATACGGCAATTGCACCGAATGCAAAAGGCGTCAATAACTTCTTTAGGTTGAGCTTTCCATTGAAGGTAGAATAAATGCTGTAAGCGCCGTATCCTGCGAATATACTTAGATAAGGAATCAACGGCAGACGAAACCGAGAGGTAACAAAGAAAAGAATCATTGTAATCCAGATCGACAGCATTAAAAGCCACATCAGAAGCGATTCTCTACGTCGCAATCCCATAACGGTCTTTCCGATAACTGCGAGGGCTAATATCAAAGCAAAAGGCGTTATAAGTAAATCGGTTACCGAAGCATATCTTTTGGTGAAGCAGAGGTTCTGGTTGTTGGAGATTTCGTAGTTGTTCAAGGACAAGTAAATTTTTTTCAGAAACAGGATTACAGCGGAGTAAGGATTCCCTATAATAAAATCGAATCCCTTGAAATAATAGTATTGAGATACCTCTGACGGTTTCATCGATTCCTCGCCGGTTTCTTTTTCTGCGTAGAATTTACAGTCCTCATACTGCCAGGTTACTCCGGTCTCGGGGAATCGCGCAGTCATGCCATCGGCTTCCGGATTATTACCTATGTAGAAATTTATCCCGCCCTGCGATGCAATCAGTACAGCATCATCGCCCATTATCAAGTTAACGGCGGTCACGGGGATTATCGGTATTACAGCAGCCGTGATAAAAATACCGGCGAGTTTCGGTTTTTTCAATTTGAGTAATAGCCAGAGTATAGCCGGTATGTAAAAGATCAGGATGTTCGCTCTGGTGATTGCCGCCAATCCTAAGACCAATCCCGATATTCCTAAATAGAGTGAATTCCCGTTTTCCTCCTGCCCCCGTAAGAAGAAATACAATGAGGCGATTGTTAAGGTTGAAAACAAAGTATCAACCAAAAGCTGTCCTTCGAAATATAGCGCCGGGTAGTAGAGTATGTATATTAAGGAAGCGATGACGGCTGTGGTTGTGTTGAAGAAACGCTCACCTATTAAGAATATAAATAAAATCGTAACTACTCCCAATAGATGACCAGCAAGCGAAGCGATGAAAATACTGACTCCAAAAACCAGATACAGCATCCCCAGCAAAACCGGATACAATGGTGCGCGGAAAAAAGGTCCTTCAACTTGTAGTTCCCCATTGGCGAAATCAATCGCCATCAGATGATGATACAGTGCGTCGATGCTTGGATTGAAAAAAAATGGGCTGTTCTGCGATGATTGGTAAAGATAAACAATTCTGATCACTAATGCGACCGCGAGTATCAAAATCAACCAGAGCTTACGGTTAGAATATAATCTGCCAAAATCCGTACCCATTCTTAGAATATATTTAATCCGGGAATTCATTGTCAACATGAGCTTGACATTCTTTGTAATAATTATGAAATCCATTGCAGCATATACAATTACTCAATAGCGGGCTATGTTGATATGATAGCCGGAGTTGATAATCATCTTCGCTATACCTATTTGTAGCAAGGGATTTGACATGATCAAAGCGGAATCAACCTTGAGTAGGCTGTATGCTACTTAATTACTATTCAGGCATTTGTTTTGCGAGTGCAGTATTTGGAAAGCGATTGGGCAAATAAGCCTTGACAATTCTGACATTCTGGTTATTTTTCAGTAATGGAGCGGTGACTTACTGGTTGATCGACGGGAATTTAAGTCACCTGTATAAGAAGACTGAGGTTTGTTCTACTTTAGTTTTTTTGGGGTATTTTGGTTCCAGCTGAATATTATTAACCCATTTGGAATTAAGAACTTAGTTACTAATAACAACCGGCAAAGGAGTATTTTTATGTTGCTTTCTTCGAAGAAAGTTCTCTGCTTTCTTTTACTCGCATCTCTGTTTATCCCCCTATCCGCGCAGGCGGAAATTCTCTACAGTGAGGATGGCTACAGGTATTTATCCGACCAAATGATAATCGGTATAAGTCAGGATTGTCCCAAATTAAATATGGGCGATTTCTCAACCGCGGGATTCAGCACCGGTATCGAATCGCTGGATTTACTTTGCTCGCAGTATGGCGTGGTTTCAATCCAGCCGTGGTATGAAGGAAAGATACCGGATAACAAACCACATCTCAAGGATGTAGTAGAAAGAATGTATATTGCGAAAACTAATGAATTAAAGGATATCAAGGCGGTCGTGTCGGCATTTACCAGGGATAATCACCTGGAATATGCGGAACTATATGATATACCAATTCCCTATTATGAGCCGAATGATCCTTCCATTAACAGCCAATGGTTTTTGGGGACTGTAAGCGCTTTTGAAGCCTGGGACATAATCAGGGGGGAAGAAACCGATACGGCTATAGTCGGAATAAGCGATACCGGCGTATATTGGGAACATCCCGATCTTTATCCCAACCTCTGGCTTAACGATGCTGAGGATATTAACAATAACGGTCAATTCGATAATTATCCGGTTAACGAAGGCGGCGATCTGGACTACTGGGATGATGATGACAATGGCTACGAAGATGACGTGATCGGTTACGATCTGATGTATCACGACGCCGACCCGTCCGAACCTTCTCCCATTCATGGCACTCATGTTGCCGGATGCGCATCGGAAGCCACCGATAATGGAATAGGCGGCGCTGGAGTCGGTTTCTCGGCTCGAATTATGTCCGCCAAGGGCGGCGACAGCAACGGAAACCTTTATGCGGTGTATCAGGCTATCACATACTGCGCCGCTTCCGGAGCTCATTTCTGTAACTGCAGTTGGGGAAGCTCCTATTACAACCAGGGCAATCAAAATGTTTGTACCGCGGCGTTCAATGACGGATGCCTGGTTATAGCCGCTGCCGGTAACGAATCCACCAGTTCTCCGCATTACCCTTCCGCATACGACAATGTTTTCGCGGTTGCCGCAACATCTCAGAACAATGCGAAAGCTTCTTTCAGTAACTGGGGAGACTGGGTAGATATCTCGGCTCCGGGCGTATCGATATACAGTACGTGGGGACCTACCGGTTATGCCTCCTTGGGCGGTACTTCCATGGCGAGCCCGATCACTTCGGGAGCCGCGGCGCTGGTTCAGGCGCAGCAGCCGAGTCGGCAGCCTCAGGATATTATCGATATATTAATGGCTACCGCCGACAGCGCAACTCTGTATGCCGCTAACCCCAACTACGAAGGCGAACTCGGAGCGGGATTGGTCGATGCCTACGCCGCTCTTGCAGCTTCTTCCGAACCGAATATACAACTCGTCCTTACGGATATATACATCGTTGATGACGACGGAGATGGAATCGCCAATCCCGGTGAGAGTATTGAACTTACGGTGATGCTTACCAATCTCTGGGCGGACGCACTGAATGTCGAAGCGACCTTAAATGATCATGATGCGATAACGATAGAGGACGGATTTTCTCAATACGGCGACATATCCAGCGGCGAAGAGGTCGATAATTCCGAGGATCCATTTAAGTTCACCATAAACGATAACGCCCCTTTGCAGTTAGCTGAGCTGATTCTGGATATCACCGCGGATGGAAACTACAGTACGGAGGTATTTGTTCCGTTCAACATTTCTCTGAATATGCCTGAGTTCCCGCTGACCGCTGATGGCAATATCGAAGGTCACATGGCTTTTGCTAATTTCGATGCTGACCCTGGCAAAGAACTGATTTTCGGAAGTCATGGCGGATATGTTTATGTGGTGCATTCCGATGGGACCATTGCTGATAATTTCCCGGTAGCGGTTGATGGCGATATCGTGAGCGGAATCGCAATCGGCAATGTCGCCGGTGACTGGCGTCTGGATCTGGTCGCTACCACAAAAACCGGACATGTTTACGCTATCGATCACGAAGGGCAGGTTTTCGAAGGCTTCCCGATCGCTCCCCAGGGAGGTAGTTATTATGCAACGCCCTCGGTTGCTGATATAGATCACGACGGCTTGCTGGAAATGTTCTGCCCGAATTTCGGCACCAGCTTACTTTATGCTTATGACAACGACGGCAGCGAGTTGCCCGGCTTCCCGGTATCCGCTAACGATGCAAGGTTTTATGGAAGCTGCGCAATCGGCGACATCGACAATGACAACGAACTGGAGATTATTGCCGGTAACCTCGAGGGAGATTTGTTTGCCTGGAATCATGATGGAACCGTTTGTTCCGGTTTCCCGATTGAGTACGGCGAGCAGATATGGGTATCGCCTGCGCTGGGTGATATCGACGGAAATGGCACTGTCGATGTAGTGCTGGGAACTCAAGCCGGCAATTTCTACGCATTAAACAGCGACGGCAGTGAGATATTCCAGCTTGACTTTGAAGATGCCATCAGATCCGACGCTGCCTTAGCCGATGTCGACCAGACCGAAGGACTGGAGATATTCGTTGGAACTAACGGTAATAAGATATTCGGTATAACCGGCGGCGGTAATGCGGTGGACGGCTGGCCTGTGGAGTTGGGAGGACAACCTGCCGGATCGCCGGTCGTTGCTGATATAGATGGAGATGGAGAAAAGGAAATATTGGTTTCGGCAAGCAATGGTATTATTTACGGATTCAATGCCGATGGTTCTGTGCTCGACAACTTCCCGATCCCTGCATTCGGTACTATTACCACCTCCGCAATCGCATTGGGAGATATAGACGGGGATAACGACGTTGAGATCGCCGCAGGACTGCGCCAGGTGATGGATAATGTGCTGGTCGTCGATTACAAAGAATCTACCGATCTGGCGGGATTCGATTGGGTGATGTATGGACATAACGAGAATCGCACTCACTACTGGAACGACTTTACCGTTGGGATCGACGATGACGACCCGGACATGGTGCCGACTCAGTTTAAACTTACGCAGAATTATCCCAACCCGTTCAATCCCGTGACCAAAATCGGCTACAGTCTTCCCACCGGCGCCGATGTTCGATTGGTCGTATATAATCTCACCGGACAGAGAGTTGCCGAGCTGGTCAATGAATATCAGCAAGCCGGCAACTATGAGGTTAAATGGGACAGTCGAAATGACGGCGGGGGCAAGATATCCAGCGGTATCTATTTCTACCGTTTGGAAGCCGGCGAAAATGTCGCTGTTAAGAAAATGGTCTTAGTTAAGTAATTTAGTAATGAGAATAGATAAAGTTCAATCATAGAACCGAAGGAGGTGTTGCCAAAGCGCACTTATAATCAGCAAACAATCAACTTAACCTTAAATTAAAAGTAGAGGAGTAATAACAAGAATGAGAAAATTACTGGTATTGCTACTTGCAATGGTAGTCGCAACAAGCTTTGCTTTTGCAGCAAGCAACAAGTTCGAACCGAGCGGAACTACACCGACTCCTTATGACGAGGGCGGACCCGACGAGTACGGTTATTCATGGGAAGATAACGATGGCGGCGGTACGGTTCCTTATGAGTGGTTCGAGATCTCAGGAATCGGCACCGAAGTAGAGGGATTGGCAGACGATAACAATGTCGGTCCTATACCTATCGGTTTCGATTTTCCGTATTATTGGTATACTGTCAATCGTCTGTGGATCGGTTCCAACGGTTACACATCGTTCTCATCGAACGCTAACTATGCGCATCCGTTCACCAATCTCCCTTATCCCGGTCAACCGAACGACCTGTTAGCGGTCTTAACCGGCGACCTCGATTTCACCCGCGGTGATCCGCACTGTTACTATTGGTCAAACGATACCGATAGTTTCGTTGTGCAGTGGGAAGATGTCGGTGAATTCGGTTATATCGACAGCACTCATACATTCCAGATGGTTCTGGACGCCACCGATAGCAGCATCACCTTCTATTATGGTGAGCAGCACGGTAATTTCCTTGATTCCAACGGCGAAAACAAGGACGTCATCGGTATAGAGGAAATCACAGGCGGCATCGGTCTGCAGTATCTGAGAGACAATGCTCCGATAAGTAATATGTTCCATGATGGACTGGCATTACGGTTCCATCCGGAACCGGATCCTGACTTCGAATTACATGATGTCGGTATCCTAACCAACTTAAATGATCAGAACGGCGCCATGATTACACCAGTGGGCTGGGCAGTTGATGTTAACGTTCAGGTCGCGAATTTCGGCACCGAAGACGAATCCGGCTTCAACGTGGTTTGCATAATTAAGGATGCAGGTAATTCAACTGTCTTCACCGATACCATAACGGTGGAAGATGTTATACCAGCTTCGTCAAATCGATGGGTAACATTCAGTGGATTTACTCCGGACGCATCCGGTCAGTACCGCGTTGATTCGCGCACTTACCTGTCCGGTGATGAGGTTCCATTGAATAACTCCAAAAGAGCCGAGATCAGGGCTGCGGTCATCGAAGAAAATACGCCTGTCGATCTTATGTACGATGACGGCACCGCCGAAAACGGTCGTGCCTGGAACGGCGATTTCTCCGGTTATGGCAATGAATTCGATCTCTTCGCGAAACCGTTCGACGTTAACAATGTCCAGGTCCATATAAACTCGGTTACTTTAGCGGGTAATATGCATGTCTGGGTGATGGACGACGACGGCACCGGTAATCCCGGCGACATTTTGGCGGCCGATACTGTTAGGATTACGACTGCCGATACCGGTTGGGTCGATCTCGACTTCAGCGCAGACAATATTACCATAGATCAGGGTAAAGTGTTTGCGATCGGTATCCATGAGACACAGGGCACGCTCTGGTTCTCCATGGATGAATCCGCTACCACCCCGTTCTCCTATCGCGGATGGGAGTACACTGGCGGACTGGCTGGTGACAGAGATCGCGAAACATCCGATATTATGATTCGTATGAATGTCACCCCGGCAGTAGTTACCGGTATCGAGGATGAAGAAGAAGCCAGCAATCTTCCCAGAGAAGCTTCCCTGGCTCAGAACTATCCCAATCCGTTCAACGCCGCCACCAACATCAACTACTATGTTCCCGAGAAAACTAACGTGAATCTCGAGGTGTTCAACCTGATGGGACAGAAAGTGAGTACGCTGGTGGATCAGACCGTTGAAGCCGGTAATCATAACATTACCTGGGATACCGATGAAGCCGGAATCTCCTCCGGTATTTACTTCTATCGTCTGACCGCAGGCGATCAGTCAATCGTGAAGAGAATGACCTTGATGAAGTAGTATCCTTATTACATAACGAGTAATTGACCCCCGGTAATCTTCCGGGGGTTTTTTAGTCCGCTGAAGAGATTTGTTCTCTGGCAAACCTCGAGCTCGCATAATTCATAAATGCCATCAAACCGTAGCCGAATGCTTGTCATTCGGGAATTTTACAACACTAACCCGCATAATTCATAAAAAACATTAATTCGTAGCCGAAGGCTTGCCCTTCGGTAGCTCAAGTGAATTAGAATATTTACAGACTGAAATTGAAGTTTCCAAAGAAATGCCGGAAGCGCAAGGCCTCCGCTAACAAAGATGAAATTTATGAAAATACGGGTTAAATTTTACCAACGGCAAATCCCGGTTGTTATTCACCGAGCATTTTTATGAATAATTTCAGGAGGTGCGAATCGAAACCGCTTGCAGAGGTGATCATTTCTTTGAGAGCCGGTAGAGGTTCCGAGGCGTTGCGATGGGGGCGGCTTGAAGTGATTGCATCGTAAACATCGGCGATGGCAACGATTTTAGCCAATGGGGGTATC
>WJIR01000048.1 GCA_014730175.1 Candidatus Zixiibacteriota bacterium | reverse complement strand
TATGATAGCGGCATCGCATCCGATTCCCTGGGGAATATTTATGGCGCTTCTGCTGGCGGCGCTGGTTTTATCGCGCACCGACGTAAAGATAAGCATAGCAGTTGCCCTTGCTAATGTCGCTTTTGGAGTGTTGACGCCGATTCTCTGGAACAGATTACACGATTACCAGAAATTGCGGATATTGACTTTTATTGATCCCGGAAGGGATCCGCGGGGAGCGGGGTATCAGATCATACAATCTAAAATAGCTATCGGATCGGGGGGATGGTTCGGTAAGGGAATCGGCGAGGGAACTCAAACCAATTTAGCGTATCTACCTACTCAGCACACCGATTTTATATATTCGGTAATCGGTGAGGAATTCGGATTTATCGGGGCGTTTGCTATCATACTGCTTTTTGTTATTCTATTAGCGCGCGGTATCACTATTGCAGCTAAGACACGGAAAGGATTTTTGGGGTTAGCAGCGGGCGGTTTCGTATCGATTATCGCCTTCCAGTCCATCGTTAACATCGGAATGACGGTTGGTTTAATGCCGGTGACCGGTTTGCCGCTGCCGTTTGTCTCCTACGGTGGTACATCAATGTTAGTTTTCTGGATAGTTGCGGGATTACTTGTTGCTGTAAATCGAGACTGGAGGAGTTACTGATGCACTCCGAGCTATTTCATATCGGTTCGTTGCCCATCCGGGCTTATGGTGTTGCACTGGCTATCTCCTTTTTGGCAGGTATAATTGTTGCAATGTATAGAGCCAGGCGATTTGGCATATCCCCAAATTATGTTATCGATTTATCCTTAGTTATTTTGATCGCTGCTATAATTGGGTCCAGATTTTTCTATGTTGTTTTTCACCTAGAGGAATTTAGGGACAATTACTGGGATATCTTGAATCCATTTCAGAGCAGTGGTAATATCGGAATTGCGGGCCTTTCGATGATGGGTGGAGTGGTTCTGGTAATCATATCAGCCATTTTGTTTATCAGGTGGCGGAAAATGCCGCTATGGGAAAGCCTCGATACTTTCGCTCCCTCGTTTCTTCTCGGTCTAGCTATTACCCGGATCGGCTGTTTACTTAACGGATGTTGTTTTGGTGAACCAACCGACTGGTTCTGGGGGATTGAATTCCCTCGCGATTGCGCCGCCGGATGGCATTACCCCGGTCAACATCTTCACCCCGCGCAGTTGATCTCATCATTCGCGGGATTTTTGATGTTTGGATTGTTACTATGGTTGGAGCGGAAAGCAAGCTTCAGAGGCTTCACTTTTGTTATGATGGTTATTTTTTATGCTGCTTTCAGGTTTGTTATCGATTTCTTCCGGTATTATGAACCATCGATGGTATTTGTATCGATAGGAGGTGCGGATTTCTCGAATAATCAAGCTCTGTCAGTTCTGATGCTTGTAATTTTTGTCTCCATGTATTTCATATTGAGTAAACGAAAGCAAAAACCAAATCACGCTATTCCTGACAATAATATATCATGATTACTGAACTTAGCTCCACCGGTTCATTCAGACAATATCTGCATAGCCTTTATGAAGATGTAGCTTGTTTTATTTTTCCGCCTTATTGCATTATCTGCAAGACTTCGCTCGAGGACGGAAAACAGTCAGTTTGCTCTCAATGTCTGGAAGACATCATGAGAGAAATAAAAGGAACGGACCCATATTGTCCTGTTTGCGAAAAACAATATCCTGATATATTCGATAGATGTCGCAGATGTTCCGGCAGGAACAGCCCGGGGAAATTGTACGCACTGGTTCCGATGACTCCGCATATCAGGGAATATTTGCATGCATATAAGTATTTCGGCAGATTGGAAATTGCGGAGGATTTTGCAAGGAGAGCTTTTGAGATGTATAATGATGCGGAATTTGTCCAACAGATTGATGTTATAGTCCCGGTTCCATTGCACAGGAGAAAGCGATTGCAGCGAGGTTATAATCAAGCTGAAGTTTTCGCCTGCCATCTATCGGAATTGTTTGGAACACCATTGGCAAATAATTCGTTAAAGCGAATAAAGCACACTAAGTCTCAGACTTATCTAAATGCCAAACAAAGATTTGAGAATGTGAAGGGCGTTTTCAGGATTATTGATGGTAAGCAAATAAGGAATAAAAGAGTTCTGCTTGTGGACGATATTGTTACCACCGGAGCAACGCTTTATGAATGTTCACGAACGCTGAAAAAAGCCGGCGCTACAACGGTGGTATCCTTCACCATTGGTAGACCTGTGATTAAGGATTAATAGAGGAGTTGGAATTGGCAGGTTATCGTTACCTGGATGACATAGCGATATCGGATGCAGCATTTGAAGTTACTGCGGATAACTATTCGAAATTATTCCAATTAGCCGGAAAAGCTATGTTCGGGATAATGCTGGATACAAATGAGGTTTCTGCGGATCGTCAATTCGAGGTCGAGTTGAGCGAGGAGACAATTGAAGAGTTATTGTATGCTTATCTCAGTGAACTGCTTTACATAAAGGACGTTGAGGGGGTTATCCTCTCGAAGTTTGACGTAACCGTGGATAAGTCCGACCTGAGTGGAACCGTGAGCGGCAGCAAATTTACAGATATCGAACAAGCTCCGGATGTGGATATAAAAGCGGTTACGCTGTATCGATTTGACATAAAGAAGTTGGAAGATGGCTATCAAGCTGTGGTTGTGGTTGATTTATAGGAGCGAGTTATGAAATTTACGAACCCGAATATATATACAAGAGAAATCCCGATAAGCGAAAAAGAAGGAATGCGCGTTCCGGCGCGGATTTACGGATTGCCGGATATACTCAATTCGATTGATGACGGTGTCTATCAGCAGATAACCAATGTCGCCCGTCTCCCCGGAATCAGAAATTACGCATTTTGCATGCCGGATGGGCATCAGGGGTATGGTTTCCCGATAGGCGGAGTTGCGGCATTCGGACTTGATGACGGAGTCATATCTCCGGGAGGTATCGGTTTTGATATCAACTGCGGAGTGAGATTGATGAGAACGAACCTCACCGAAAGCGAGATAAGACCCAAGCTTAAGGATCTGATTGATTTACTCTTCAGAATAATTCCCGCAGGTGTGGGGAAGTCGGGTATAATTACACCCAAGCAGTCGGAATTTGAAGACTTGATGGTTAAGGGAGCTTCCTGGTGCAAGGAACGCGGATACGCTACAGGGGGTGATTTGGACTGCATTGAGGATTACGGCTGTATTATGGGAGGAGACCCTGCAAATGTCAGCGAAAAGGCGTTCAAACGGGGTATAGACCAAATCGGAACGCTTGGTTCTGGAAATCATTATCTTGAGATTCAGAAAATTACGGGTCAGGATATATGGGATGAGGAAGTAGCTAAAAGGCTCGGATTAGACCGGGAGAATCAGATAGCGGTAATGATTCATTGCGGTTCACGTGGATTCGGGCATCAAATCGCTACCGACTACCTTATGGAATTTACGAAGGCGACGAAAAAGTATGGGCTGGAAACCGGTGACAAGGAATTAGCTTGCGCGCCATTTAATTCCCCGGAAGGAAAGAGGTATTTTTCGGCTATGGCATGCGCTGCCAACACCGCTTTCGTAAACAGGCAAGTGATCACGCATCGCGTTCGACAGGGTTTTTCGGAGATTTTTAAAAAATCACCGGAGGAGTTAGGGCTTGGTTTGGTTTACGATGTAGCGCACAATATCGCTAAAATCGAGGATTTCGATATCAATGGAAAGAGAGAAAAACTGCTTGTTCATCGCAAAGGCTCCACCCGCAATTTAGGTCCTTCATCGAAGTTACTCCCTGATAAGTATAAAGGGATAGGACAACCGGTGCTGGTGGGAGGTTCGATGCAGACCGGTTCATATTTACTTGTGGGAACCGACGAATCGGAGCGGATTAGTTTTAATTCTACTGTACACGGAGCGGGGAGAACTATGTCCCGCACTCAGGCAAAGAAAAAGATACACGGTAAAGACCTCTTCAAGCAAATGACCCAGGAGGGGATACATATAAGAACGGCATCATTTAAAGGACTGGCGGAGGAAGCCGGTTTTGCCTATAAAGACATAGACAGTGTGGTTAAATCCGTCGAAGCCGCCGGTATTTCCAAACCGGTTTTGAGATTAAGACCGGTGGCTAATATCAAGGGTTAACCTGACTGCTGTTCGGTAAGCTTACGGTATCCGTTAGATGTCTATAAAATGCGCACAAATGCGGAATTAAAACTATGCATTAATCAGAGACTAAAAATTGTCGATTTTATTTATAGTATATATATCTTTGGACTTTCATATTATAGAGAAATATCTGTAATTAAGTAAGGATTAATTATGCCTCAGAAAAAGAGAGTTGGAATATTAACGGGCGGGGGAGATTGCCCCGGTCTAAATGCTGTTATTCGCGCCGTGGTAAGAAAGGGCGTCGTAAATTATGGATTGGAGATGGTCGGAATCTATGAAGGTTGGAAGGGCATTCTTGAGATTAATACCACATCATTAACCCTTCGCGATGTTTCCGGAATCCTTCACAGGGGAGGAACAATCTTGAAAACCTCCCGAACCAATCCATTTAAGGTGGATGACGGATTCCAGCGAATTGAACGAAATATACAGGAACTGGGAATTAATTCACTGATTGCGGTTGGAGGCGAAGATACTCTCGGCGTTGCAAATAAGTTGTTCGAAAAGGGTATCGACGTAGTGGGAGTTCCCAAGACGATTGATAATGACCTTTCCGGTACCGATTACACTTTTGGATTCGATACCGCAATCAATATCACTACCGAAGCGATAGACCGACTTCATACCACAGCCGAATCACACAACCGAGTAATGGTGATTGAGGTTATGGGGAGGCATACCGGTTGGATCGCGGTTGAGGCCGGTATCGCCGGCGGCGCCGATATAATCCTGATTCCGGAGAGACCTATTGACATAAATGCGGTTATCAAGTCTATTAGAAAGCGGCATGAACGCGGTAAAGATTTCAGCATTGTGGTAGTAGCCGAGGGCGCCAAGTTCATGAAAAAAGCTAACGAAGAAGGCACGCTCATTCTTCAGGACCAGAAAACCGATGAATTCGGGCACGTTCGCCTTGGAGGGATCGCCAATTTAGTGGCGAAGGAAATCGAAAAGGGAACCGGGTACGAAACCCGGGTGGTTATCCTCGGTCACGTACAACGGGGCGGCTCGCCAACCGCATTCGACAGGGTACTGGGTACTCGCTATGGAATTGCCGCAGTCGACCTGGTGGCAAGGAAAGAGTTCGGTAAGATGGTCAGTCTGCAAGGAAATAGAGTTGTGCCAACCTCTCTGGAGGAAGCTGTCAAGGAGCCGAAATTAGTTGATCCTGAGCTTTATGATATTGCCGAAGTTTTCTTCGGTTAGATAAGCGCTGACTATTGGTCGGAATCTTCGTGATTCCGACCACCACTCTATTTCCTTCCATAAAATGTAAGACAAATTTGGTCTGTCATTCAGCTTGACAAATCCAACGCTATTCTTTAATATACAGTAATTGAAATCCTCTTTGAATTACTCAATGAGATCAAAATTTTTCGAACCATATATCCCTGGCTCTTACTTTCGTTTGTCCTGTTCGAAGATAATCCACCAAACACAAGGAGATTTCCATGAAGAAGCTTCTATTCGCATTACTGATTGTACCATTTATCATCAATTTCTCCACAGCCGATATCATAGTAATCGATTTTGAGAATGTCCCCGAAGAGTACTGGTATCGCGCTGGTAACCAAAATCTTGGCGACTTCTATCCCGAATTGAATTTCGGACCGCATGCCACTATACTGGAGAACCAGGTCTACGGATATAATGATACCGGGTATCCGCCGCATTCGGGACATCAGGTTCTTTTCTCATCGAGCGATCCGACTATCCGTGTTGATTTCGAAAACCGGGCGCATCATGCGGGTGTCTGGTATACATGCGGCACCGGAACATTGTATCTGGAGGGTTATGATGAAGACGGTAACCTTTTGGCAAGCGTTTCCGGCGCTGAGAACTACGGCGAAACCGATTTCATGTCCATAGATGTGCAAGGTATGTCCTATGTTTTAATTCATAACTCCGGTAACTATTATGTCATAGATGACTTCGAATACGAAAGTATTCTTTGCAGCGATGTGGAGATGGAACCGGATTCGTATCCGGTCGTGGTCCCTCCCGGCGGTTCATTCGGATTGACCGGTTCTCTGACCAATCCCAATTACGAAGCGATTGTCGCCGATGTTTGGGTAGGAGTTATTTATCTTGGAGACTTTTTCGAGTTGTGGAATTTCGCGGATATTCCGTTGGAGGCGGGGCAAACCCTGTCGGCGCATCTCAACCAGAGCGTGCCCGTATTCGCGCCATCAGGCACCTACAGCTATCTCGCATATTCAGGCGAAAAACCGGAGGCTTGTGATTCGGTCATGTTCGAATTTACCGTGAGCGGAAACCGGATTTCAAATGGGGCTTCGGAATGGCTGCTTGAAGGGAATTTTGAACAGGATTCCGACACTCCTGCAGATTATGTGCTGGGAGGTAACTATCCCAATCCGTTTAACGCCTCTACAAATATCACCTTCAATATTTCCGAAGGTGGCAATGTGAGTCTGGAGGTGTACAATCTGGCAGGACAACATGCTGCTACCTTAGTAAATGACTATCGGGGAGTCGGAGAACATACTGTAACCTGGGATGCCGAGCAGTATTCCAGCGGAATATATTTCTATAAACTAACAGCCGGAGATGAGATTATTACAAAACGGATGACATTGCTGAAGTAGTTATTAGTCGTTTGTTTTTGGTTGTCAGAGGAGTCGTGTCTAACGAGAGTGCCATGTTTAACCCGTTAAGAGTGGAGCCAAGCACTCCACCGGTAGTAAGCAATGCCGTCGGGTGAGGGCGCCCGACGGCACTTGATAATGATAATCACCGAAGGACAAGCTTTCGGCTACGAATTATTTTCTTTATGAATTATCTGAGCTGCGAGTTATCCGGATTAACCTAATTCCCTCAATAAATTTTCGGACGCTTCGATCTCCGATATAGCCTTGCGAAGAACTTCCTCGAGATCATCATAGCTAATTCCCAAAAGCTCCCATGCCTCCGGCGAAAAATTGGAGACGAAATAATTTCCGCTGTCACCTATATTCAGCGCATGACTTATAAGGTTCGCTACATGTACCGCCGAAGCAATAACTTCATAGTCTATAGCTCCGAGGGGCGTATGATGATTTCCGATAACTGTAGCCAGACTGTCGGGGAGATTCCATTTTTGAGCCAATATTTCGCCGAATTGCTGATGATTAATACCGAATGCTTCCCTTTCGGTTTCCAGATCTATCATCATAGAGCCCCTGAAATAAAACGAGGCGAATTTTTCGGGAACAGCGGTAAGAAACAGTAACCTTCCTATATCATGCAGAATCCCGCATAAAAATCCTTCGTTCTGAAGCCTTCTGTTTTTCATTAGCAAATGTTTGCCGATTATTCCTACGCCAAAAGAATGCCTCCAGAATTCACCCAAATCAAGTCGTTTGTTTTTAAACTTGAATCTGCTGAGAACCGATGTTGTGAAAACGAGCTGTTGAACGGCGTTAAATCCCAGCATGGTTATTGCCTCCTCCACCGACACTATTTTTCGAGCAAAACCGTAAAAGGGCGAATTAACCAGTTTTAAGATTCTAACGGTGAATGATTGGTCGGTCTCTATTATGGATGCGATCTCATGACTGCTGACATCCTCCTGCCCTAAACGAGTATTAAGGCGCTGAACAACTATAGGAGGCGAAGGAAGGTTGTTAAGCCCCTTGGATAAAAGCTCGTCCACCCGTACCTGGTCGGGCTTTTTTTCTAAAGTTTGCGATTCCATAATTTTATCCCCATTCCTATTCGGAGTATTGTTCCTTTTCCGTCAATATCATCTTCACCTTTTCTGCAATCCGCTCAACTTCCTCATAATGCATTACCAGCGAAAGACATTGATCTACATGCTCAACTGCGTCTTTAGGCAGATGAGAGTTGTTCGGATTCAAATTCGCTTCATCGTTACCTGTTCTACTCATTTCAGAATCCTCCGGTTGATCATTGAAGGTTACACATCCAGAATATATGCGCCGTCGTCTGACATGTTCTTTTTGGTGATACCCGGATGTTCATCCTCTATTTGCTGTAACAATTCCTGCTGTTGCTGGCATACGCTCTTAAGGTGCGCATTCTCTTTCTCCAAGCTTTTACTCCTCAAGGCATTCCTAACCGATATAAGCAGTTCAAAATCATCCCAGGGTTTGTTAAAAAACCTGTATATTTCACCATTGTTGATAGCTTTCTTGGCTATCTCGAGATCCTTTAAGCCGGTAAGCATAATCCTGATTACATCTGGAAATAACTCGCGTACGGACTTTAAAAGTTCGGTTCCCGAACCTCCCGGCATGCTCTCGTCGGTAATCATCAGATCAATGGTTTCTCTCGACAGAGTAGTTAGCGCGTCTTTGGCAGATGTCGCTGTGTGAATTTTATAGCCTTCGGGCTTCAAGGCTCGCCGTAAAGACTTCAATATCTCCTCGGAATCATCAACCAGCAATATGTTGAAATGCTCCATCTCTCTCCCTCTCCATTTTGGAAGTTGTATAAACCCAAATACCTCCCCGAATGGGATTCACTTGGTCGATTTTCGATAATCGGTTTATTATTCCGCTCGTAATCTTGATTCCTTTGGGCAAGAGGAACATCCCCTTCTCGGTATAGGAATCCATTGCTGTAATCATTCCCTCTCTCAATTCTTGCGGTTTGACCAAGATCTTAAAGGAACTCTCCTTCCGATAGAAGGTTTTGCCTATTTCGTGGTCAATAAACCGTTTAACTAAATCAGGATCGAATCTGCTGCCGGAGTTCTTCACCAAGAACGCAGTCGCTTCACTTATTTCCTCCTGGTCAGGATAATCATCCCTGAATGCTTCCACCTCGAAAGCGCTCGCTATCGAAATTATCCTTGAACCGAATGGTATCTTATCTCCTCGAAGTCGATCGGGATATCCGCTTCCATCCCAATTTTCTTGATGATGCCTGATTATAATCCCGATATCTTCGAAACCGGATATAGATAAAACGATACTCTGTCCGGTTACCGGATGCTGCTGGATTTCGGCAATATCGGAAGCCATATATTCTTTCCGCCTTTTTCTTAAAATATGCTCCGGCAAAGCGATTTTACCGATATCATGCAAAAAAGCAGCAACGACGATATCCTGGTAGCTCTTTTGGTCTAACTCGAAGCCTTGAAGCATTTTCTTGGTGAGCATACCAACGCGCTGAGAATGACTGCCTATATCCTTATAAATTAATTCAATAATACCGGACAATGTCTTTACAATGTCTATGAAACTCTTTTTAAGTCCCTCATGTTGTTCGTTAATTTTGGCGATCTGCTGTTTAACTTTTTGCTCCAGTTTACTATTCAGCTCTTGCAGTTCCTCATTTTGCTCGGCGGTCAACTGCTGAAGCCGTTTATTTTCTTCTTTGATTTCATAATAATCGAGTGATTCCCGGATTCGGCTTAAAAGGGTCTCGTCATCCCAGGGTTTATTTATGTAATATCTTATAGCCCCGCTGTTTATAGCATCAATTGTTGCCTCTATATCGGCGTAGCCGGTAAGCAGGATTCTGATGGAGTCGGGAGATATGTCAATCGACTTATTAAGGAACTCGACGCCTGTCATCTCGGGCATTCTCTGATCGGAGATAATGATCGGTACTTTTTCCTTTTTAAGTATTTCCAGAGCCTCGTTTCCGTTCGTGGCTGAAAGCACTTTCACATCCAGATTTTTTAAAAGCCTGCGAAGAGCCTTTAAAATACCCTCTTCATCATCTACGGTTAATATCTTATGAATCGACTCATCCGTCATCTGTAATTCCCATCATTTTTTCTGAATCCGGAGAAGCTTGGAAGTAATTCTCCGAGTCCTTCCAATGAAACATACCAATAACCCCCACTCCAGCCGAAAGAGGTATAGCGATTAATTCCATATCGTTATTCTCCTGCCGACTACATTTCTCCATTTTACCTGTTTCCATTGCTTTCATAAGGGTCTTATAAAAATCGTCGGGGATTGCGCCGGTTATCGGCGCTCCCAAACATATTTTACTGGAATCTATAAACGTCCGGATAGCATTGTTGATATAAACCACTATTTCCTCCGAATCGATGCCTATAACACCGGCCGGAAGGAAGTTCAGTATATTCTGCGCAATTTTTAGCGCTCGGTTTTTCAATTCCAGGTCTCTGGTTCTTTCGGCTACCTTGACTTCCAGACTCTTGGTCAACTCTGTTAGCTGTTTGTTTCTCTCTTCTAATTCAACATACAACTCCCGATTCTCTTTCTGGAGTTTATGCTGTTCGAATGCGCGCAAGACAGTGGTCAGCAGTTCTTGATCATTCCAGGGCTTGGTTATAAATTTGTATACCTGTCCATCGTTTATTGCTTCTACGATCGCTCCGGCATCGGCATAACCGCTTAGAATCATTCTTATTGTATCAGGATATTTATCCTTTACCTTATACAGAAGCTCCACGCCGTTCATTTTAGGCATTCTGTAATCAGAGATAATTAACCCGATATCATTCTCCTCGAATAATTCCAACGCCTTTTCCGCTGACTCGGCTTGCAGCAGTTTATAATCGGTATCGATAAACAAACGCTTTAACGATTTAAGAATATTAGGTTCATCATCTACAACCAGTAATGTATCTTTAGGCATCCTGTACGCCCTCTGTAGGTAATGTAATCGTAAATTCGGTTCCGACATCAACTTCACTTTGTACATCTATTGATCCATTATGCCTTTTGATTATATCGAAAACCAAGCTTAATCCCAATCCTGTGCCTTTGCCAACCTCCTTGGTGGTGAAGAATGGTTCGAAAATCTTCTTCAGGTTTTTCTCCGAGATACCGCAACCATTGTCTTTTATCGATACAAAGATATGTTTGCTGTCAGCCCAGGTTTTGATTTTAACCAGTCCATCATCCCCTTTAATCGCATGACCGGCGTTAATCAGTAAATTCATAAATACTTGATTGAGCTGGTTGGGGATACAATAAAGGTCCGGCAATTCCCCGAATTCCTTTTCTACTTTACATTTATATTTTAATTCGTTCCAAACGATATTCAGGGTGCTATTGATGCCCTCGTTGACATCCGTGTATTCCATCTCAGCGCGATCAACTCTGGAGAAACTCTTCAAATCGGCAACGATCTTCTTTACGCGGGATGTACCCTCAATCGATTCATCGATAGCATCCTCAAAATCTGCAAGGATTTCGTTAATATCCTCCAGTTCCTCTTTATCAACATCCTTTGCGCTGCCGACAAATTTCGTAACCCGAGTTAAGTACTTTTTCATTGTATTCAAATTGGAATTTACATACCCGATGGGATTGTTTATCTCATGCGCTACTCCAGCTGCCAGAGTACCGATTGCAGCTAATTTATCAGACTGCATTAGCTGCTCCCGGCTTTGATGAATCTCGGTTACATCCTGAATAGTACTCACCAAACCGAACGCCGATCCGTTTTCATCTCTGATTGGAATTTTGGTGGTAACCACCCACTTGCGCTCGCCGTCGTCTAATACTTGTTTCTCTTCATTTACGATCTCGCGGTTAGTTTCCATCAACTCTTTATCCAGCTTAGACCAGTTCTCTGCCTTTTCGGGAGGGAGTATCTCGTTATCAGTTTTGCCCAGAATTTCCGACAGCTCCTTGTCGATAGCCCTGCAAAAAGCTATATTAGCCACGATGTACTTATTCGCGCTATCTTTAACATATAGGAGCGCGGGAACAGCGTTTATGGTGGTCATATAATGCGCCACTGCGTGTTCCAGCATCTTTTCGTATTCCTCTTCCTTGATGCTCGATTGATCGCCCTCGGTTTTTATACTCCCGAAAAATTGAGGTATGCTTATAGGCGTGGCATTGCCGCTTCCGATAATATTGAAATCCACTGTATCTACCCTCCCAGAATAATTAGAGCTGATTCTTAGCAGGTTGCCGTAAACTACTCTCGAGATCTAAAATCAAAACGCCACAATTACTGTGCGGTATGGAGCCCGTTCCCCAAATGACTCCTTATTTATTTTCGGAGTATTCATAGAGCTTCTTTAATATTAAGGGGAGTTTAAAATCCGAAGACTACGGAATTTTAAACTATCCGGATGATACTGCTGGTCGGGATTATTCATAAATTTCCTGATCGGTAGCGGAAGCCTTGCGCTTCCGGCTCTTTTCCGGATTCCAAATTCCAGACTGTAAATTGTTTATTGTTGTAATATCCCCGAAGAACAAGCCTTCGGCTATGGTTTGCTGGCTTTTATGAATTATGCGGGCTTAGAAGGGTATGCCTTCGGCTACCAATTAATGCTTATTGTCAAATATCGGGGCTAAAATACCTCCCAAATCGAATCGACGAAATAGCGGCGGGAGTCATACAGATGGCAGTCGACGGCAAATCCATTATTTACGGCAAGCTCCTCGATATCAGATTCGCGATATTTACGTGAATCCTCGGTGTGAATCGATTCACCGATAAGGAATCCGAATGAACGCTCTAACGCACCGACATATACCTCCTGCTCTTTAAGGCTGATGAGGTAGCTTCGCATAACATTGTCATCGGTATCGTATATCCCTTCAAAACGAAAACCGGTTACATCAAAGTCTGCATCCAATTCTCTATTTATCCGCCGGAGGACGTTGTAGTTGAATTCGGCGGTTACATTTTCGGAATCGTTGTACGCTTGCCGGATCAATTCCGGCTCCTTTGCAAGGTCAAACCCTATCATAACCATATCGCCGCTTTTAAGATTTTGACGCAGGTTCTGTAAGAATGCTTTGGTTTGAGCAGCATTGAAATTACCAATACTGGAACCGAGGAATAGCACCAGGTTTTTCTGATGGTAGCGCTTTTTTAACCACTTAAGGTCAGTGACGTAATTCGCTACAAGGCAATCGACCGATTGGTCAGGGAAAACGGATTGGTAGTGATTCGCCAGTTGTTCAAGCGCCGTATGCGAAATATCCACTGCAACATAGTGGAAATCGAGTTTTAACTCATGAAAATAATCCATAAGCGCTCCGGTCTTACTACCATCGGCGGGTCCTAATTCGATGAGGTTAGCGGTTCCATCGGTCAACAGGTCAGCGATCCTGTCCTTGTTGCGTTTGAGGGCATCGGCTTCACATCTGGTAAGATAGTATTCGGGAAGCTCCGTTATCTTATTAAATAACCGGCTTCCTTCGGCATCATAATGATAAGAAGCCGGTATATATTTCTGTTTCGCGGATAATCCCGCCATTACGTCTTTAGCGAATATCTCCGTATCGATATCCGGTGAGATTACATCGTCGGAATCCTGTGAATAGATGACCTGTGCCATATTTTACCTCATTTAGAAATTTCCTGGTTCAAAGCCATTTCGAAGGAAAGCGGCGGCGCTATCCACCGAAACGCCGTCAAGGTCCACAAGCTTATTAGCCTGACGCATTGAATCGTCGTCGATGCCTGCAATTAAAACTCCCAACGCCTCGGTTAGTTCCGGGTGGTTGGCTACATGGGACGATAGCAAAAGGACTGCATCATACGGGGGCAAAGCCTGCCGGGGATCTTCCAGTACCACAAGGCCGTAGGCGGCAATACGACCATCGGTGGAATAAGCCGAGATAACATCCACCTCTCCTTGAGAAATAGCCCTGTACATCAATACCGGATCCATGGTGATCTTTTTCTTGAAATCAAGATGGTAGGAATCCCGAAGGGACTCCCATTCGGGGCGCAGGAAGAATTCGTAGTCACTGCCTATGAGTAACTCGGGCGCACGGGGAGTGAGATCAGCGATCGCGGTTAACCGGTATGCTCTGGCATCTTCCTCTCTTACCGCAAGACCATAGGTGTTCTCGAATCCGAGAGGACCCAGACACAATATATCATGTTTCTGGCGTAACCATGCAGTCATCTGTTGAAGAACTTCTTTGCGTGAAGGAACATCTTTCCGTTTCATTACATTACTCCAGATTGTACCGGTGTAATCGACATAGCAGTCAATCTCTCCATTTTCCATAGCTTCGAAAAGAACCATTGATCCCATCCCGCTGCGAATGTCTGTTTTAAAACCCGATTCTCTCAATCGGTCGGATATGGTTTGTGCCAGGATGTATTGTTCCGTAAATGGTTTTGACCCGACAACTATGGTCTGAGCTGGTACCTTCGATCCAGATGCGTTGATAATCATCGGTGATAAACCGGCGCCGATAAGCAGCAGTAATGATATAATAGCGGCAGCGCCGAGTATCCCGTTTCGTCCGGAAGTGGCGATCTCAATCAATCTAACCAGTTGATCAAGAACGATAGCAAGCAACGCAGCGGCTACACAGCCAACGATGATCGCTGCTACATTTTGAGTTTGTAATCCCGAGAAAACGAAGTTACCCAAACTGGTAGCGCCAACCGGCGTCGCCAACGTGGCGGTACCGACCACCCATACGGTGGCGGTGCGAATTCCCGCTATCAACACCGGGAGAGCAAGCGGTAGTTCGATTTTATAAAGGATCTGTCTATCGCTCATGCCAAGACCACGGGCAGCCTCGACCACTGAACTATCGACATTGAGTACGCCGGTGACCGTATTGCGAAGGATCGGCAGAAAGCTGTAGATTATCAATGCAAGCAAAGCCGGGATAAGGCCTATTTTACCCAGAAGCGGGACCATCAGCGCAAGCAGAGCTATCCCCGGTATGGTCTGGAGAACGCTGGCGACTGCAAGGGTGGGCCATTGCAAGGCTTTAACACGTGTAACCAGCAAACCGAGAGGTACGCATACCAGAATTCCGGTAATCAACGCAATCAAAGTTAAAAGTAAATGATGCCCCAGATAATCAGGAAGCAATTTCAATTGCGCAGCAAATGATTCACCTATAACGGTTCGCCTCCTGATTTAGCTATTTCAGTTATGATTTTAGCTTGACGCTGCGGCATAGATAGGAGTTCTTCGGCGTAAGGATCGCCTGGATTGGAAAGTAACTCTGAGGGAGTGTCGATCGCCATGATGGAGCCGTCTTTCATCACAGCGATCCTGTCTGCTAAAATCAGAGCTTCGGCCATGTCGTGGGTGACAAAAATCACTGTCAACGATAGGTCGTGCTGAATTTTCCGGAATTCCTCAACCACGCCGGCTCTGGTAATCGGATCGAGCGCGCCGAACGGTTCATCCATCAGCATCGTTTTTGGCCCTCCCGCAAGAGCGCGAGCGAGACCTACTCGTTGTTGTTGCCCGCCGGAGAGTTCCTCGGGACGGCGTTTTCTATACTCCCGCGCATCAAGCCCGACTAAGTTCAATAACTCATCCACCCTCTCCTTTGTACGATTGACCGACCATCCTAATAGTTCCGGGACAACGCCGATATTTTCCTCGACCGTAAGATGGGGAAACAAGCCGATCTCCTGGATTACATATCCGATCGAGCGACGGAGGACAACCGGTGGAATACTCATAATGTCTCTATCTCCGACGGCAATCGCGCCCGAGGTAAGTTCAACCAAACGGTTGATCATCTTGAGCGTTGAGGTTTTGCCGCAGCCGGATTCACCTACGAGCGCAAGAACTTCACCTGCGGTAACGTCGAAAGAGACATCCTTTACAGCCCATGTCAGACCGTCATTATATGATTTGGATACGCCCCGTACAGAAATCATGCGTCAAATATATACCATGCTGCCGTTGATGTAAAAGCTTTTATGATAAATGCAAATAGGATGGGATTGAAAAATAGCAAAATAAAAGAATATACCTTTCTATATTCCTAACCCGGATAATTCATAAAAAAATTAATTCGTAGTCGAAGGCTTGTCCTTCGGTAGCTCTGGTGAATTAGAATATTTACAGACTGTAATTGCAGATTCCAAAGAAATACCGGAAGCGCAAGGCTTCCGCTACCGGTGACTAAATTTATGAATAATACAGGCTAATTTAACAAGCGTTTTACTATCCATATAAACACACCGGTCAAAAGAAGATTAAGCGCCAAAGAGAGCGCCGCCACCGTTACCATCGCTCCGCCTATCCCATAGCCGAGTGAAATAATTAATACCCCTGCACCGACCTCACCCCGGGGCCACATCCCTATACATAACGCCAGACGTTCCCTCCAGGAAGCTTCCTTTCGATACACAAAAAGCGGGAACATCTTCCCGAGATTAGCCAGTATGGTTATAACCATGACGTGCAGGGCGATTGTCTGCCAGCTACCGGCTCCAACCGAGATCGATGGCATAGAGAGCCCCACCAACACCATAAAGCCGGCGGATATGATAGTGGCGACATGCTGTTCATCGGGGCTTTCAGGTCCCTCCTGATGTCCCTCCCTCGCATCATCTGTATGCGGATCGTGCCCTTGTGGTCTTGCCATGATGCAGCCGAGAACAAAGGCAGGGAGAAGAACTTCGATATGAATAGGAACTACCTCGCTAAAAATCTTGCTAAGCTTGTAGATGACCTCGGAAACCAATGTAATAGCAGCGGCATACGCCAGCACCCATTTCCATGTGATCGGGATACTGATTTTATGAAGGTATTTCCAGGCTATCCACAGCATAGCGACCATTACAATGATGATAACGCCCAATTGCCATCGCAACCCAACGATAAGCATCTTAAGCGGAACCATTAAGAGAACAGTGTCAAGGTCATCAAAAATCGCAAGTATCCTAATTTTCCTGAAATACCAGCTTGCGGAAAGACCTGCCGCCGCCAGCATAGAGAAAAGCACTCCGGCAGATGTGGGCGCCGCAAACCTTCCCGCCAGCAGCGATTCGGTCCATGTGTTGAAAGAAGCCCATTGTGACGAGTCATAGAAAACCAGAGCGAAATAAGCGGCGCTGAAGATCCACGGAAAGGCAGCGGCGGTAGCTGCAACCAGGTAATCGAAACCATAGCTTTTGAGTCGGGAGCGATCAAGTTCAAACTCATAACCTACATGAATCATAATGAAACCGAGAAGCGCCATTGTCAGGATGCGGATAATTTCACGAGCAATTTCCGCATCCCCCGTTATGGAATCCAGATACTGCGAGACTACCAGTCCGAGAATCAGCAGCATCGAAAACAAGAGGACTTTCTTCAATTTCCACCTCCTACGTCTTTTAAATCTCTCCGGTATCTAATAGCGCGGTAGGTTATCACAACCAGCGTGATTATCGTCATTGGTACGATAAGGATCAGGATAATTGTCCTGTATTCAGTCAATATAGATCCGGAAAATTCCTTTAGATAAAGCACGAATATGTATGCGAAATAAAATACGAGAAAGAGTATCCCCTCGAATCTCGACATTCGATGGTCGCTGATGAATATCGGCAAACAGGCGATCACCGAGACCATCATAACAGGTAAATCGAGGTTTATGATTTCACTATCGATCGATAGAGGCTCGGAATAAAGTAAAGCCATGGCAACCGGTACGGCGATAATATTAAAGATACAACTGCCGACTATATTGCCGAACATCATTTCGTATTCTTTCTTGCGCACGGCAACCACGGAGGTCGCTATCTCCGGAAGCGATGTTCCTAAAGCAACGAGGGTAAGACTTATCACTAATTCACTGATGCCGAAGTGGGCAGCGATCCTCGCCGTTCCGTTGACCAACCAATGTGAACCGAGCGTAAGCATCGCTATCGCTACTAAAATAAAAACCGACCTCTTAGCCAACATCATCGCCGTGAGTGGTTCTGTCTCGGATTCCTTTATTTCAGGTGCCACGGCGCTTGAGCGTTCACTGGAGTACCGAAACAGGTACACGAAATATCCGGCGAGAATAGCGAATAAGATCATAGCTTCATAATTGTGAATAGCATGGTCTAAGGTCATCAGGAAAAAGGCGATGCTGATCCCGAACAGAATCGGAATATCACGACGGACCACTCTTAAATCAACATAAAGAGGACTGATAAGTGCTGCCAGACCCAAGACAACAAGGATATTAAAGATATTACTACCGATGATATTGCCCAGGCCGATATCCGCATGCTGCTCTAACACTCCGATGATGCCGATCGCAAGCTCCGGCGCGCTGGTTCCGAATGCGACTATAGTCATGCCTATTAACAGCCTGGATCCTCCGGTCATTTTCGCCAGGCCAAGCGCATTCCTTACAAAAAGCTCCGCCCCACCCAAGAGCAGCGCCAAACCAAGGATAAACAAGGTAAATTCGATTACAGTATCCATAAACCGTGCTAAACCGATGGATTAAGTTATCAGTTCCAACAACCTTCCTAACTTCCTGAACATACTTGCTTTTTTCTCCCGCAGTGATCGGGAGATCCGGTAATTTGGAAAGGGCAGGCAATTTGCCCCGATTTGCCGCCTTTCGAAATTCAATTACAAAAAAGTTTAAAAAAACTCCTTGACAAATGAAACAAAAAATTCATATTCCACGTTACTACTGACTATTAGTCAGTATATGACCATTGGATAGCATGACCGGGATTTTTAACCGTTCGGAGGATAAATGGGAACAGCGGAAAGAAAGGAACGAGAGAAAATTAGACGTCAAAATGACATTCTCGATGCGGCCGAAGAGGTGTTTTTTGAAAGAGGATTGAAGGAAGCCACAATGGAGGAGGTTGCGGAGAAGGCAGAACTGAGTAAAGGTACGTTATATCTGTATTTTAAGAATAAGGAAGCGCTTTATCTGGGGATAAATTTACGAGCTCTGGCGGTGTTACGCAGAAAATTCGAGGAATCGATTCGGCAATATGAAAACGCCGGCTCCAAACTGCTGGCTATAGGACGGGCATATATCGATTACGCCGCCGAGTTCCCTAATTATTTCAGGACAATGAACTTCGTGGAAACAATGCGTTTTGAACCGCCGGAGGATATTGCTGATGATCCTTTGATGCGAGAATGCCAAGATACCGGTATGGGGGTGCTGCAATTAATCGCTAATATTGTTGAAAGGGGAAAAAATGAGGGGTATTTTCGCCCGGAGTTAGATCCGATGAAAACTGCCATGATCCTCTGGGCTGCCGGAAACGGCGTTATTCAACTCAATCAAAACAAGGGAGCGCATTTTTGCGAACTACATGGGTTTGAAAAGGATTTCCTCTTGGAAGAATATATGCAATTTTGCGAGCGCGCACTGTTTATCAATCCACCCGATATTTCAAAATAAAAGAGGCAAGAAAATAATAATATTAGAGGAGAAATAATGTCACATAATGACCATCAGTCATATTATGGACACTGGTTTTTCAAGCCAATTAAATGGGCTGCTTCAATATGCTTTATGATTGTATCCCTGATGGTTGGTTGTTATCAAGTGCAGGCTGTTACGCTTCAGGATTACATTGATGAAGCACTCTCGGGAAATCTCGCTTTAAAGCAGAAGAGGCTCTCCTATAAAAAAAGCCGAGCGGTATTGGCTGAGGCGCGAGGTTCCTTTTTACCTTCAATCGATATCAGCGCTCGGTACAGTCGAGCCGGGGGAGGACGAACAATCGTGACTCCGGTTGGAGATTTGATTAATCCAATTCACGGTACTCTTAATGAACTTCTTGGCGAGCAGCGGTTCCCTACTGACATTCCCAATGTCACAACTCCTTTGCTTCGCGAGGAGGAGCAGGAAACGAAAATAACGCTTTCCCAACCTCTGTTCCATCCGCAAATCTATTATAACCAGAGGTCGCAACTTAATATGAGTCGCGCTTCGGAAGCTGAGAGAGATAAGTTCGCCAGAGAACTGGTTGCCGAAGTTAAAACAGCATATTTCAACTATATAAAAGCGACTCAAGTGATGAGATTGCTGGAGCAGACGGAGGAGTTGCTGAGGGAAAATTTGCGGGTTTCGGAGTCTCTTTTCAAAAACGACAAAGCGACAAGGGAAATTGTCTTTAGAGCACAGGCGGAATTAAGCGATCTTCAGCAGCAGCAGGCGGAAGCGGAGCGTGTACACGATCAGGCTCGAGCCTACTTCAATTTCCTCCTCAACCGGCCGCTGACCACCCCAATCGAGTTAGGAGAGTCGACAGTGACTGTCAGGCAATTAAGCGATTTGAGCGCGGTTCAGGCAAGAGCGCAGGAAGACAGGGATGAACTTCGCCAGCTTCACTACACTCAACGGGGGCTGGGCGATCTTGTGAATTTATCAAGGGCTGCCTTTCTTCCTGAAGTATTCCTGGCTATCGACTATGGAATTGAAGGTGAGGAGTACAGGTTCGATTCTGATAGCGATTTCTGGATGGC
>WJIR01000047.1 GCA_014730175.1 Candidatus Zixiibacteriota bacterium | reverse complement strand
CTCCTCCGCCAACGTTCGATGCCGAAGCTATCTTGCCCCCCCTCAACCTCACCAGACTTCCCTCCCGCAGCATTTCCTTGATCCTGGAACGAAATTGCCGATATTCTTCGTCCGAGATATCCAGTATACGCGATAACTCCCTGATTCGAACTGGCCTGTACTGTGAGTTGGAGACTTCCTTTAATATTTGATCTTTGTTAACCATATTGGACGTTACAATTATAAAACCAATTTGTCAAATAATATCTGCCAGATTGGCATATAGGTTCTTTTGATTACGGAATTGAGCATTTGGATTTTCAGTCAATAAACCACTTGCAGAACACGAGATTTGCTGCTATCCTGCAACGAATTAAGGAATATTGCATTCTGTATTTCATGTTTAAACCAGAATTAAGTTGGCTGTTAGCAATGATTGCAGTTTATTTTTGATCATTTAGAATGAAGAGTAAAAAACGGGAGCAAATCCCACGGTTATATAGTTAGAGTATTTAACTACGTAGTGTAACCGGAGATACGACAGAAACAGTAGGGATGATAGTGTGCTTTAGAATGCAAATAGAAACCTTCATAGAGGGATGCGAATATGAGTAAAGAAAACGAAAGAGACTCGGAACGGATAGAGATCGAAAATAGAGAATGGATGGAATCGCTTGACTATGTTTACCGGAATCAAGGACCTGATCGAGTTATAGAATTATTAAGGAGACTTCAAGTACGGTCTCAGAAATATGGAGTGCATCTTCCTTTTACTGCCAATACGCCATATCTCAATACGATACCCAGAGAAGAACAGCCGGCGTTCGCCGGCAGCCGTGAAATAGAGCGGCGAATCAAGAGCATAATCCGCTGGAATGCAATGGCGATGGTAGTACGAGCAAATCGCAAGGAAAGCGGTATCGGAGGGCACATCTCAACCTACGCTTCATGTGCGACTCTCTTTGAAGTGGGCTTCAATCATTTCTTCAGAGCTAAAGATGATAAGTCAGAGGGTGACATAGTATACTTTCAGGGACACGCCTCTCCCGGCGTCTATGCCCGTGCCTTTCTCGAAGGCAGACTGACTGAAGAGCATTTGGAATATTTCCGCAGGGATCTAAGTTCCGATAAGAGCGTCACTTCTTACCCGCATCCCTGGTTGATGCCTGATTTTTGGGAGTTCCCTACCGTATCGATGGGACTTTCCCCGATAATGGCTATTTATCAAGCCAGGTTTAACCGTTATCTGGAAGACAGAGGTATCAAGGAGACATCAGGTAAAAAAATCTGGGCATTCCTTGGCGATGGCGAGTTAGATGAACCTGAGTCGTTAGGCGCTATCACGCTTGCGCCAAGAGAAAAACTCGATAATCTGATTTTCGTAATAAATTGCAATCTACAGAGGTTGGACGGACCGGTTCGCGGCAACGGAAAGATAATACAGGAACTTGAGGCGGCATTCCGTGGGGCGGGTTGGAATGTAATCAAAGTTATCTGGGGGGATGACTGGGATCCGCTGCTGGCAAAGGACGAGCAGGGATTACTTGTAAAGCGGATGGAGGAAATCAATGACGGTCAATCCCAGAAGTACACAGTTTCCGGCGGTGACTACATTCGCGATCATTTCTTCGGGAAATACCCTCAACTGTTGAAGATGGTTGAAAAGTATTCCGACGAGCAACTCGCCAAGTTGAGGCGCGGTGGGCATGACCCGGAGAAGGTTTATGCCGCATACAACGCCGCTGTTCATCATGAGGGACAGCCCACAGTAATTTTGGCGCAGACAATAAAAGGCTACGGATTAGGCGAAGCTGGCGAAGGACGTAATGTTACCCATCAGCAGAAAAAATTAAACGAAGAGGAATTAAGGCATTTCCGCAGTCGTTTTGGGATTCCGATCTCGGATAAAGATATCCCATCAGCTCCGTTCTACCGGCCTGCCGAAGACAGCGAAGAGGTAAAGTATTTACAGGAAAGACGAGCGGAGCTTGGCGGTTATATACCTAAGCGTACTGTAATCATCAATCCGATGGCTCTGCCTGAAGAGGATTTATACAGCGAGTTTAAGGATGGTTCGGGAGATAGAGAGCTCGCAACAACCATGGCATTTGTCCATCTGTTATCGAAACTGCTCAAAGATAAAAATGTCGGAAAATACATCGTGCCGATCGTTCCGGATGAAGCGCGAACATTCGGTATGGAAACTCTATTCCGGCGAGTAGGCATCTATTCGCACGTAGGTCAACTTTACGAGCCGGTCGATAAGGAAAGTCTTCTTTACTACAAGGAAGCCAAGGATGGACAGATTCTTGAGGAAGGGATAACCGAAGCCGGGTCGATGTCGTCATTTATCGCCGCTGCGACTTCCTACGCCACACATGGGGTCAATATGATTCCGTTCTTTATTTTTTACTCTATGTTCGGTTTCCAGAGAATTGGAGACCTGATCTGGGCGGCAGGAGATATCCAGGCTAAGGGTTTTTTGGTCGGAGGTACTGCGGGTAGAACTACACTTGCTGGCGAGGGCTTGCAGCATCAGGACGGTCACAGCCATCAGCATGCATATTCACTGCCTAACCTTAAAACTTACGATCCCACTTATGCCTACGAAATCGCTGTCATTGTCAAGGATGGTATCCGAAGGATGTATGAGGAGGGAGAAAACCTCTTTTACTACCTGACCGTAATGAACGAGTTTTATAAGATGCCGCCGATGCCCGATGATGTGGAAGAAGGGATAATAAAGGGGCTATACAAATTCCGAGCCTCCGAATCGAAGAAAACCGGCTACAAAGCGCATCTTTTGGGAAGCGGCACCATTCTGAACGAAGCGCTTAAGGCGCAGGAAATTTTGGAAAAGGACTACAACATCGCCTCCGATGTCTGGAGCGTTACCAGTTATAAAGAGCTTTATCACGATGCTATCAACACCGAGAGACACAACATGCTGAATGTTCCTCAAAATCCGCATGAACCTTATATCAGGAAGGCGCTGGCGGATGAAAAAGGAGTTTTCGTGGCGGCTTCGGATTATCTAAAGTCATTGCCCGGCTCGATTGCCAGGTGGATCCCCGGGCAGTTTATTACTCTCGGAACCGATGGTTACGGGAGAAGCGATACCAGGGAGAAGCTCAGGGATTTCTTCGAAGTAGACGCCAGGCATATCGCATTCGCTGCGCTGTATGCGATGTTTCAAGAAGACAAGATAAAGAAAGATGTTATAGATAAAGCTATCAAAAAGCTGGAAATCAACCCAGAGAAACCAAATCCCATATATTCATAAGACTGGAGTGCGCGAGGTATGATAAAGGAAGTTAAGATTCCGGAGATAGGTGAAAACGTTGAATCCGGTGAAGTGGTTAATGTCCTCGTTTCCGAAGGTGACCAGGTCGATGTTGATGACGCCCTTATCGAAGTGGAAACCGATAAAGCTGTTGTTGAGATCCCATCAACGGAAAAAGGTAAAGTAACAGAAATAAGCGTAAAAACCGGTGATACTGTCAAACCGGGGCAGGTTATAGTCAAGGTGGAAACTGAAGAAGAGGGCGCTGAAGAAAAGGAGTCCGAAGCCGAAGAACCGGAGATTAAGGAAAAAGAAAAGAGAGCGGAGGAAAAGGAGGAGAAAGCAGAGGAAGAAGAAACCAGGGCAGATGAGGAAGCGAAAGAAGAAGAAAAGAAAAAGGAGAAAAAAACAAAGGAGAAAGAGAAAGAAGAACCGGAAGCAGAAAAACCGGAGGCGAAAGACGAAGAAGAACCGTCCGAAGTACCCGAACTCGATGAAGTCGCTCCGGCATCACCATCGGTGAGAAGATTCGCCAGAGAACTCGGGATTGATATTAATCAAGTAACCGGCACCGGAGCCGGAGGACGGATTACCGAGGATGATGTAAAAGAATATGTCAGAGATAGCTCCGGAAAAGCTGCAACTGCTCCAGCGGATTTGGAGCTACCGGATTTCTCCCAATGGGGAGAGGTTAAACGGGAGAAAATGTCCAATGTCCGCAGGATAACCGCCGAAGGGTTGGGATCGACATGGGCTACGATTCCCCACGTCACGCAGTTTGATGAAGCCGATACCACAGCGCTGGATGCTTTTATCGATAAGTATTCACCCAAAGTCGAGAAGCAGGGCGGTAAACTGACAATAACCGCGATCATTATGAAGATTATAGCATCCGCATTGAAAAAATTCCCTCGCTTTAACGCCAGTATCGATATGGGCAGTAACGAACTTATTTACAAGAACTACATACATATCGGTATGGCGGTGGACACGGAGAGAGGATTGCTGGTTCCGGTGATAAGAGATGTGGATAAAAAAGGGATTTTGGAATTAGCGGTCGAGTTGGCTGATATAGCTAATAGAACGCGGAACAAGAAAGTGAAACCGGATGAACTGGAAGGCGGTACCTTCACCATCTCCAACCAGGGAGCAATCGGCGGAACCAATTTTACCCCGATTGTTTACTGGCCTCAAGCTGCTATTCTGGGCATCAGTAGAGCATCGATCAAACCTGTCTATATTGATGGGGAATTCCAGTCTCGTAAGATACTGCCGCTTTCCCTTTCTTACGACCATCGTATCAATGACGGCGCCGATGCAACTCGTTTCTTGAGCTGGGTAGCTCAGGCGCTGGAACATCCGATTTTACTACAGTTCGAAGAATAGGGATGAGCTCAAATTAAACTAATTAGAATTAGGAAGGAAAAATGGCAGAAAACAAGAGGCAAGTAACTGTAATCGGAGGAGGCCCCGGAGGCTATGCGGCGGCATTCCTCGCCGCAGATTTGGATATGGATGTTACTCTTATAGATCCCGAAGAAAACCCAGGCGGTATCTGCCTGTACAGGGGCTGCATACCTTCGAAAGCTTTGCTTCATCTGGCGAAACTGATCAGTGAAACGAAGGATGCTGAAAGCTGGGGTCTAAAATATCCCGACCCGGAAATAGATATAGACAAGATTAGATCGTGGAAGAACGATGTAGTCGGCAAACTAACCGGCGGCCTGGGGCAGCTTTCGAAGCGTCGAAATGTGAACCATATCCGGGGAACGGCTCGATTCAAGGACTCAAAAAATTTGGAGATTGATTTAGTAAACGGAGAAACTCAATCTCATTCTTTCAAAAACGCAATCATTGCGACCGGTTCTTATCCCGCTAAAATCCCAAATCTCGCTCCCGATTCGCCAAAGATACTTGATTCGACTACCGCACTGGAGTTAGAGGATATTCCGAAAAGCCTGCTGGTGGTTGGCGGAGGATATATCGGGTTGGAATTGGGAACCGTGTATGCTTCGCTCGGAACCAAAGTCACGGTGGTTGAAATGATGCCGGGAATCCTTCCGGGAGTTGATCGTGATTTGGTTGCGCAGCTTTTCAAACGGCTGGATGGATTATTCGAATCGGTAATGGTCAGCACCACAGTCACCGAGACAAAAGAGCAGAAAAACGGCATCAAAGTTACTCTGAAGAGCGAAGACGATGAAACGCAGGATAAGATTTTCGATAAGGTGCTGATATCTGTGGGAAGAAAACCAAACTCGGCTAACCTGGGTCTTGAAAATACCGGGGTTGAACTCGATGATAAGGGTTTCGTCAAGGTGGATGCACACAGACGCACGACCGATGATAATATCTTCGCCATCGGCGATATCGCAGGCGAGCCGATGCTGGCTCATAAGGCTTCTCACGAGGGCAGGGCTGTTGTGGAATTCATATCGGGACGTGATGTCGATTTCAGCCCGAGAGCAATCCCGGCGGTTGTATTCACCGATCCGGAGATCGCCTGGTGCGGAATGACCGAGGAAGAAGCAAAGAATAGGAACCGTGAAGTTGATATTGTCAAGTTCCCCTGGGCGGCTTCCGGTAGAGCGGCTACAATCGGGAGGTCCGATGGTGTAACCAAGTTGATTATAGACACCATATCCGAACGAATACTGGGAGTAGGTATCGCCGGTCCCGGCGCCGGCGAATTGATAGCCGAAGGTGTTCTGGCAATAGAGATGGCTGCGGTCGCATCCGATCTTCGCTTCACTATCCATCCGCATCCAACCCTGTCGGAAACATTGATGGAAACGGCGGATGTGCTTTACGGCCAGAGTACCCATTATTACAGACCCAGACGAAAATAGATCCGATTTTTCCAAGTCTCTTTGTAAATATTAGAAAAAATTCTATCCCTTCCTGATAATTTTTCAAATCCCTATCCCGGATAATTCATAAAAACCACGAATCCGTAGCCGAAGGCTTGTCCTTCGAGATTTTACAAGGCTTGTCCTTCGGGATTTTGCTACAATAAACAATTTACAGTCTGGAATTCGGGGTCCAGAAAAGAGCCGGAAGCGCAAGGCTTCCTCTACCGATAGTGAAATTTATGAATAATACAGGATAGATTACAGGGCAGAATTCCTGATCGAGCAGCCTCAGGCTCGCAAGGGCGAAGCCTTTGCCAGGTTGGTTGACTATAGATTTGGCGTCGGGTGACCCCGATGAAATCCCGCATTCTGCGGGACGCAGTCGGCGGACGGCACGATGATTTATCATGTCGGACAGGAATGTCCCACCTCCCGACAATAGTAGGACAGACATTCTTGTCTGCGGAAATCTTCCACCTGTTAAGCGGTTATCTCTTTCTTGCGCGCCTCCTCGCTGGTTTTTGCATGAAACCTTTGTCCAGCAGGGGTTAAGACGGTTTCGTAGCGGGGATAGCGGGATAGCGGATTATAGTCCGATGGTTTGCCTTCGATTAACCGTATGTAACTTTTCGCGACCTCCTCCCAGTCGTATTTGGCTCGGATTCTTTCCTGCATGTATTCGGATTGATCATCCAGATTGAGAGATTCCCAAAAGCAGGTGGAGATATTATTCTTTTCAAAATATACTCCGGAATCCCCCATCACTTCACGACTGAAGACGGTGTCGACCGCCATGATACGGGGGCAAGTAGACATAGCCTCAAGCAGCGCCGGATTGGTTCCTCCCACAGAATTCCCGTGAACGTAGCAATAACAATTATGCCTTAAAGTCGCTATTTTTATGGGATCGTAGAGAGCGTTTAAAATCATCACACCTTTTTGTCCATCGAGAGATTTTATTTTGCGTGTATACCCATTGGAGTCTTTATAGCCAATCAAGACATATTTATAACCATATTGAGAAAGACCCGATTCAACAAAAGCTCGGGCGACTTCCAGAGGAAGGTTATCCGGTTCGAACCTGGTTATCTGCAGGAAGTATTTACCGGCTTCGAGATCATATTCGGACAGTATATCATGTTGTTCGGCAATCGTTGTATCGTACTCGGGAACCTTACCTCCATAGGGAATAAAGCTGCTTTTTCTGAGGAAATACTTACGATACATATCCTTGATTCCGATCGAATCGGAGACTAAACGCCTGCCGATTAAGCTGACTATGATAGCCGATAATATATGAAAAGCTTTAAATGGTAATGACCATTTAGGACGTTTCCATTCAATTCCATCGGTATTGATGGTCATCGGTATCCCCGCCAATGCAGTCAATAATATCCCGATAATATTCGCATTATTAAACCAGATAGCATGCGAATACTCTTTCCGGTGTCTAATAAGGTGCAATCCGGTTTCTATTGATGATTTAAAGGTGTCCAGCTTTCGGCTTTTACTTCCATCGACATAAACTAAACGACGTCCCTCGTCATATTCCGGGAATTCCGTTCTGGTGGACCGTCGGGTGAATACGTCGCAGTCATATCCCTCTGAGAGGAAGTGAGGAGTCAGCTCGTCGATTGCTTTCTCAAAACCGCCATGTTTGAATGGTAAGCCACTGGTACCGCAAAATGCTACCCTACCTTTTCTATGACTACGTGATGATTTAAATTTCAGCCTGCCGATTCTCGTGTGATCGGTTGTTCCACCCGAGAAACTACCGTGAGATGTTATTTCCCGGTTACCCTGTTTGTTAATCATCTTTGTATCGGATTTATTTTCCATCGTTCCCCCTTGAAACTATTTGCGAATCAGCATGAAAACAGTGAACCATCACCGGTTTTGTCTATTAGATTATCCATAATCGGTAAAATCAATTTAAGATGGTTTTATATCCTTCAATGGTCTTTTCCGCCGTCTTTTCCCAAACGAATTCAGTCAGGACGCGTTCTTTCAGAGCCGGATTAACCGGAGATTCATAAGCTTCCTTAACAGCATTCCGTATTGATTCCACCGAATCCGGTTCGCAATAGAAAGCGAGATCACCGAAATAATCCCTGGTATCCCCCTTGTCGGTGATGACGAGATTGCAGCCCATGGCGGCAGCTTCTAATGACGAGAGACCGGTGGTTTCAGCCCAACTCACCAGACAGTGGACTTTCGCAAGTTTATATAGTATGGGAAGCTCTTCATGGGCGATTTTGCCTATCAGGTGAATATTATCACCAGCTTCCCTTTTAATCTGTTCGAAGTAATGGACATGATTGGGAGCCGGTTCACCCACTAATACCAATTTATAAGGTAGTTCGTTAACCGCTCTCACGAGGTTTAGTTGATTTTTCCTGCCCTCAATCCTGGCAGCACACAGAATACAGTCTTGATATTTTCGAAATTCGGATGCTATGTCGATAGGGTGACCGTTGAAAAGATGTGCATCCATGGCGTTGGGGACAACCACGTGAGGTATCTTATTAGCTTCCGGAAACATTGCGCATACCCGATTGTATTCGCTTCGGGAATTCGGTAGCAATATATCCACATACGACAATAATTCTCGCTGGCTTCTGAGATGACCGCTCACAAAGTACTCAATGTCGGAACGATTTATACTGCGACTCTTAATTGTCCTGGCAACAGCTTTTAGATACTCCAGATGATAGGTGGGAAGTAATCTGAAAATATGTTTCATAAAACCGGAGCGGGCTTGTTTCTCATATTCGCTGTAATCCACAAAGATGGTGGACAACGCAACCTTTTTCCCGTCCTTCTTTGCTTCTCGAGCCCGCTGCAGCATCCCCTGGGGACGAATAAGATTAAAAAGATGCAAAATGTCGTAGTTGTCCGATTCAGGTGTCGGATTAAGGTCGATATCCACTGATATACCGGCTTTTTCGAGATACTCCTTGGTTTTAAATACCTGGATGCTATCTCCCCCCAATACGCTGCTTAGATTGGGACGCGAATGAAAGCAGACCTTCATACCTTTACATCCTCCTTACGCAAATCAGAAGTACCTGTCATTGTAAGTCTCCGGCGAGTATCGTTGTCACCTTTAAATCTGTGTTTGATCGAGTCTTTCATAATCACGGTCAGGGAAGTCAACATAAATGCCAGCATACCTGCGATAAGTACCGTTTTTGCGCGATGCGGACTGGATTTAAGTATCGGTAATGACGGTGCATCGAGGATTCTAACCACCGGAATATCCTTCTGTGCTTCCAGTCGGGCGTTTTCATATTGTGTTCTGAGGTACTTATAGGTCTGGAGCAATACTTCGATATTTTGCTTGATGCGAGATATCGTTTTCAATAAACGCGGATCGGTTGAATTATACCAGTTACGGTTGGTCATCTGATACGCTTCCAGACTATCTTCGGCAGCCCGAAGCTCCACTTCCTTTTCCGATAATTCTCTCTCGAGATACCGGACATTCTCCTTTGCGGATGACCTTCGCTTATACATGTTGAAGTGATCCAGCTCTACAAGCATCTCGGTGAGAATAGCCTGCGATAATCCCGGAAACTTGGTTTCAACCGACACATTTATCACACCGGTAGGTTTATCCATATCGATAGTCGTGATACCATCTATGGCAAGTTTCAAGTAGTCAAGATTATCCTCGTTGAAATAATCCCGCAGGCTCGTGCGGAATGTTTCATTCTCGTGTCTGTAAGCGAATTCCCGATCTATGAGCGCGTTTTTGATGTAATCCGAGCGCAGGATAGTCGGGAACAATCGGGAGGAATTGTTATCGTTACCTGCAGCAAATCCGGCAAGTCCGATTAATTCTTTCATCGCCGCCATATCGTCGGTTTTTCCCGACGGTAATATCGAGGCGTGTGATTTATATTTGTTCGGTTTCAACAACATGAATATCGATGCTAAAATCATCACAATCAAAACCGTTCCGACAATTAGCTTTTTCCTCTTATACAGTTTTTTTATTATACCGACTACGTCAACCTGGATGTATTGATCGGAATCGGAATGTTCTCTGTAATTTTCGGAACTTAAAGGAGTGTTGGATGTTGAATCCATACTCAAAGTCTCCTGACTCTTCGGCTTAGTATTCCATGATCTCTGTTACTAATTTCGGTAGAATATAGATTTTATTCACCGTAGTTACGTAGAATTCGGTAACCAACGATTTGTACTCTCATCAACTTTGTATCCTATTTTAATTGCGCAGATATTTAGGGCGACAAATACCCAGGTAAAAGGCATCCAGAATCCGGTTGAAAAAACATACGAGACGAACAATCCCACAATTGCTCCGAATAATGCGAAGCTTATTATTTGATACTCATTCCGTATTTTTTTGAATGCATAAAAGTTGTATTTAACAAATACCCACAGTAAAACCAGAAAAGCGATTGTACCGATTATACCGGTATCGCTAAGAATAGTAGTGATAATATTGGGATCATACTTTTCTTCATCCCGAAGAACGCCGGCTTCCAACCTAAGATCATGTAGTTCATCGGAATTACCCCAGATACCCAAATGAGTATAACACCCGGGACCGTTACCGAGTATCGGCTTCTGCAAAAACAGGTTTATAGCATGAATAGTTGTCAATAGCCGGACAGACTGACCCGATATTGTGCTTATCCTGCTGTCTATAATTCCCCTGAATCCCGGCGATATAGCAAAGAGTAACATTGTTATTACGATTAAGACTGTAATAGCAGCCAGAAAGTACCGAGGTCTTAACCTGGAAAGGCTTACTTTATGGCTTATCAATGATGCGACAAACAAACCTGCTATAAATCCTACCCAGGAGGCTCTGACAAAACTGAAAAGCAATCCGACTGAGGATATTATCATCCCCCAGAAATACAGTTTTCTATGAGATTCCAATCGGGAAAAATACAGGATGGAGAAGAGGATAGCATAAAACAAGCAAACAGCCCCGTACCAGTCCGGTTCCGGCAGTGTTCCATAGGGTCGTCCCCATGGCGAGTTGATATAGTCCGTATGAGCGAGTCCCAGGTGTCCTATGGGCATATTTATACCAAGATAATGAACAGATATTCCGGCGAGAACCTGGTACAAACCGAAAAGTACTTCAATTATACCTGCATAGAGCAAGAGCTTAAAAACGGTATCGAATACCTTTCGCGTCCTTACAATATTGACAACCATATAGTAGAGAAACATCAGACTAAGTATAAGTATAGAGATTTTCACCCCTCGTTGTACTACCGGTGATTGCGTTACCGCCAGGAAATTAATCGCAACATAGGCGAGTAGTGGAATATCGAGAGGTGTCTTTACCAGCCGTAATCTGTTTGTGATAATCAACAGGAAAAGAATTAAAAGACCGGTAATCTCTACAAGCTGAGCAACTCTTATTCTCGCACCTGCCGCGTGGAATGAGAACGCATGCCCTTCGAAAAACAGCACAATTATCAATGCGTAAACAGTCCACTCCTTCTTGATAAAAAATATCAGTGAGAAACATAACAGAAATAACAACAAAGAAAGCTTTGGCGTCACCGCGTACAGGCTGGATATACCGGTGACAATGAGGATGGAAATTAGCGTATGTTTGTCTATGTTAAACGTTAACCGGGATATTATCGTCGACATAGTTTTTAACACCTAAAACTTCATTAAAGAATTTGGCTAACTGGCCGGCATGGGCTCTGCGGTTGTATCTTTTCAATAAGGGAGTTCCCCAGTCAAACCTCTCCGCGATTCTATCGTAATCCTCGATAATCGTTTTCAGTTGAACCTTAATACTTTTCACATCATCATAAGCCACGTTCAGATTGGAGCCGATATTGCTTAACAGTTTTGTGGTAGCTCCGTTGTCATCCATACACAAGATCGGTTTTCGACTCGCCAGATACTCATAGACCTTACCGGGGATAGCGGTGCTGCCACCCTCGCTTCTCCGCTGGAAAACCAAACAGACATCAGCTTCATTTTTTAGGAATGAAGCGACCTCTTCCGGTGCAAGGTTATGCCGTTGATAATACGAACCGTTTAAACCGATCTCCTTGATCATCTCCTGATGCTTATGATGTACGAAGCCCAAAAAGGAGATTTTTATTCTGTTTGCATAATCGGGTTCTTCGCGTAATAGGTCTCTGAGAGCGGTTAGGAAATATATCGGATCCCGCTTCGAGGTTAAACTTCCGGTATGCACGAAATTGATCCTGCCGCCGTTTCGGCTGACATCGCTGTCGCCACTGCGTGAAAGGAAGTAATCAGGATCAAATCCATTTGGGATTAACCTGATTTTGCCAATATCAAGGTCGGGGTACTTTCGCCTGAAGAGTTCCGAAGATTCCTCGGTGACCGTCACAACTCCCGACGCGCCTTTCAGAATAACATGCTCCATCCATTTTTCCATACTGCGCCGGACGGCATTATATGACGTTCCAAAATAGCTATTGCCTACCCAATCATCCCTGTAGTCAACCAGGTAACGAAGCCCGGAAAGTTTGCTTAGCGCGCGCGCAAGAAGATGAGTTGAAAACGGAGGCGATGTTGAAAAGATAAGCTCTATATTCTCTTCCCGAATTATTTCTATGCCTCTCTTAATGGCATAAGGACTCCAGAGGATCATCCTATCCGGTATCAGGAAAGTATTTGCGACCTTTTTAAGAATAGATAATAATATTTTGTCCCGATATGATTTCTCCTTAACGCCGCATGCCTTCTCTTTGATCTCTTTGGCGACAGGCTCCAGACCGGGAGTGCGGAAGACCTTGACTGAATCGTTATATTCTCGTTCGAGATCCTTGATCGAATAGAGGTTTTCGTAGTACTGTGGTTTCAACGCCAATACGACCGGATTATATCCGTTCTCGGGGAGATATTTGACGAAATTATGTACTCGGATGATGCCGCCTCCACCATAAGGTGGAAAATACGGACTAAGAACTAAGACCTTCTTCATAAATTCACTATTCGTCGTCTGTTGAGGAATACCATACTTTCAACTAAGGAGAAATGACCCTCATGTTTTGCATAAGTCCCATACTATAAATATCGGAATAATGGGCGAATTTTTAACTGTTAAGACCTACTTTTCGGCGGGATTGGACCGATACTGATTGCTCGGTAAATATGGTCTCTTCTAATCTGTATTATTCATAAATTTAGTCACCGGTAGCGGAAGCCTTGTGCTTCCGGTATTTCTTTGGAATCTTCAATTACAGTCTGTAAGTATTCTAATTCACTTGAGCTACCGCAGGGCAAACCTTCGGCTACGAAATATTGTTTTTTATGAATTATCCGGGCTAATTTTATCGACAGAGGACTCCCTTGTCGTATCTCTTGAGTGTTCACCAGCTTGCCGTAGCCGGGCGAGTAAATATCGAATGTATTGAAGTTGCATTTGAAAGGCTTGTTACAATAATCATAGATAAGAATACGATCGTGAGTAATTTGGAATATCCTGATATGAGATACATCTCTATATTGCAATTTCAAAATTATGCGGTTATTAGTGGCTTCCAACAATTCTATGGAGGTTTCATTGCTCAATCGGAACAGCCCCTTGCGCCCCTTCATCCAACGGTTTTGTTCCTCACCATCGACTATAATCGTGGAATGCGATTTAACACTTCGGAATTGATTCCTTCGCTCCGACGACGCTGAATAGATGTAAGAACCGGGATCGACAATCACATCCTCGCTATCAAGATTTAATTCAAACGAGAGTTTGTCATTATGCGCATGTCCTCCGAAACCCTCCTGACCATTAGGTGTGGCACATATAGTCAAATGTACTCTGTCGGATCTGAAAATGTAGATACCGGAATCCGGGTATGCCGATATGGTTGATCTTTTGTCCATAGGGATGTCGGTTGCTCTTGCCGATTGAAGAGATGTAATTTGCTTGTACTTATAATCATCATAGTTAACCGGAGTCTTTCCTTCTTTTAAGCCGATCCCGTCGGATGTAACGGCGAGGTTAGAGTCGATTCCATACCCTTTCGATAGCGTCCTGACAACGCTTGATTCTAAAGGAAAAAAAGAATCATGGTTACAACATGATACTTTATTGAGTAGCCCGTTTAACCCTGATAACAAAGGGATTTTACTTAGTTGGTTTTCATCGAAATAATCTTTACCCTCATAATCGTTTTGCCTTAGATTTGTGTATCTTATTTTGGCTTTCTCTGCATTAATAAAAACACCGTTGGGCGAAAACTTGAACAAGCAGCCGCTGTCGTTATCGCCAATCTGTGGGATATCGCCATTAGGTTTGGTTAAATCGGAGACCAGTTTAGTTGCTTTTTGGAATTTGCTGATATACCACCCGGGTAAGACCACTGCGGATGCAATGGAATACTTTTGCTCCTGCTGAGTTCTCAGCGCCGGTTTGTGAGCCCACATATACGGATTATAATGCCGAAGCGTTTCTACTCTCGCTGCATCCAAACCGATGATTAACGCGGTGGCGTACAATACCATTTCAAGGCTGAGGCAGTGGTAGAATGTGGAGGCTTCATAGTTCCCCCCATCATCATAAAACTGCTTATCAAACTCATCTATCAGTTCCTGAACCGAAAAGGCTAACCACGCCGATGTCTCCTCGGTTGGTTGCAGATAGGTTGATATATATAGCAAACCGACTATGTTAGCGAGATAATGATTGCCAGTCAGCTTAGAATGCCACTCGAGATTATTTACAATGAACTCACCATGATGGTAGATATTATCGGCAAAGAGCTTTTTGAACTCATCAGTTAAGCAGTCATTGCCATCCAGTTGAGTGAACAGGTCATAAGCCAGAAGTAGATTCGTTGCTCTGATTGCGACATCCATAGTACATGCCCAGTTGATTCCCATATTCGGGGGATTACAGGCGAAGAAATCCAACGTTTCGTTTTTAAATTCCCGGATCAGGATTTCCTTCTGCTGCGGAATTATTAGGGCAAAAATCGCCAATTGCGGTAAGTGCTGCATTCGAGCCAGTTCCCAGGGGACTTTGGCGTCCGCTCCCGGATGTTTGCCGATAGGCTGATCTTTATACCATCTTTTTGCGCTCCAGCGGTATCCGCTCTTGAAATCCCTTTGCCAATCTATAGGATCATAATCCTTGGATATATCCTTCCAGATATCTTTGCTCCGATTAACATAAGGTCGCCCGACTACTTCTTTTAACCAGCAGCCTTCCTTATCAAAGACGCGGATGTTGAGATTATGATCGTATTTGTATCCTTCCAACCCGGGTGAGACGCTATTATAACTATTTTTAACCCAGCCGCTTCCCAGCAGGTCGAATCTGTGATTCAGATACATATCGCAAAGGTATTCCGCCGCTCTTCTGTCTATTCGGGAAATATCGAGTTGATCGATATCCAGAGCTGAATACGAGATAGTAGCGGCTTCGAAGTTTCGGCGGCTATCATGAAGGTAATCCCTCAACCTCTTGCCAAAATACCCGGACTCCTTTCGGGCGCGATTTAGAATTCGCCTGAGCATACTACCTGAAAGCCTTATCAAACCTGCTCTAAAACACTGTTGGCATCATATACAGAAAAGGTCGCTTCGGTGGTTTGAAACATATCCCATAAATCGATAGGTAGCTTGCCATCGTCATCGAAGAACGAAGCATAGAGAGCTTCCAATTCCTCTTTGTGTCCTTTCTGCTGCACCTTGCTGCGATGTTCCTTCAGCCGCGCCCCATAGCCCTTAAGCGATTTGTAATCATCGATTACGATTGATTTTTGATCGAAATGGATTTCCATATACTCCTTGGGGAACTTGCTTGAACCGATAGAGAAGTATGCCAGCACACCCACCGAACCGTCCTCATAGGAAACCGTTATGACCCGATTATCATCCTGAGAGACACTATCGGTTTTCGGTGTCAAGGTAACAGTGGAGACATCCGTTATCCTGCTGTCGGTGAAAAAGGTGAACAGGTCGATAATATGACAGGCTTCGCCTATTATTCTTCCTCCGCCTTCTTCGCCATGAACCCAGTGTTCCGAAGGGATATATCCGGCGTTCATCCGGTAATGCATAATCAGGGGATTGATACGCTTCTTGGTATGTAATTTCGCCTCCCGAGCGTATTTGGAGAACCTTCTGTTGAATCCAACCATGAGCAAAGGGAGATTTGTCGTCGCTTCCGAATCAGGATAGAAATCCCTGATCTTATTTAGTTCCTCTCTTTTGAGGCAAAGAGGCTTCTCCACGAAAACACTCTTCCCAGCCCGCAGCGCTTTGAGTACATACTCTCCATGCAGATTGTGTCGTGTAGTAATCATAATCAGGTCAATATATTCATCATCCAGTAATGAAGCGTAATCCGATGATGCATAATGAGCGTTGAAGCGCGCAGCCGCTTTTTTAGCGGTAAGGGGGTCTTTATCTGCAATGGCGCAGAGACGAAACCTGTTTTTCATGCCAGTTAAATTGGGGAGATGCACCATTCTGGCGAAACTGCCTGCCCCGACAACAGCGGTATTTATGATCTTCTCCTCCTGCTGGTTTAACTGCGGATATACCGCCATCGGTACTCGTTGGACTGATTCCCTATTTTTGCCTTCGTCGTTGCCATGCTGATTGTATTCCAGAAGCAGGATAATCGGTCTGTACGGTTTCTGCAGTTCGTCGAAGGCTTCGGATACCCTCTCGATCGGATAGATATCGTCTATCAACCTATCGATTTTGATTCTTTTATCAGCAAGGCAATTTATATACTCACGCATGTTCCGATTTTCGGTCCAGCGGACGTAAGCATACGGATAATCGTTACCCTTCAGTTCATAACTTTCGTCATACCTGCCCGGTCCATAGGATGTGGAGATCAAAAAATCTATCTCTTTCGAATAAATATCATTTCTATCGATCTGCATTCCGGAGACACCGAGCATCACCACTCTTCCCTTTTTTCGCGTCATTTGGAATGCCTGGCGCAAAGGTTCGGAAGCGCCGGTGGCTGCGGCGAAAATGACTTTGTCAGCTCCCTGTCCATCCGTGAATTGCACAACTTCATTGACGACATCCGACTCAAGCGGATTCAGAATAAGCTCAGCCCCATGCCCCTCGGCGATTTTCAGTCGTCGGTCATCTATATCGATCCCGATTACATGACATCCCGAACTCTTCAGCATCTGCAACGCAATCTGTCCCAGAATACCCAATCCGAAAACCACAACGTAATCCCCTAACGATACTTCGGCTCGGCGCACCGCCTGCATGGCGATAGCTCCTAGCGCAACTGTGGAAGCGTGTTGAAACGAAACACTATCGGGGATCCTGACCGAAAGATTTTCGGGAACATTGACATACTCGGCATGGTTGGCGACTCCCGCTCCCGCACAGGCGATCCGTTCTCCGATTCTAAACCCTGTAACATCCTTTCCGATATCAACCACCACACCGGAAAGGCTGTAACCTATCGGCAGCTCATCATCAAGCTTATCCTTTATTCTGGAAATAGTATCCGGTATTCCATTGGTCAGAGCAGATTGAACTACCTTCCTCGCTTTGTCCGGTTGATTCAGCGCGCGTTTAAAAAGTGATTGCCCGCTGGTTTGCATACCGGAAAGCTCGGTGCCGGCGGAGATGCAGGAATATTCAACCTTGACCAGGACCGAATTATCCGATACGGCCGGTTGGGGTACGATCTCGTTTTGTACTCTGCCTTTCTTTATCACTGCTTGAATCATCGTCAGTTTCCTTATTGCTACTAAGATTCGTCCATCTTCCATGAAATGATAAGGAAGTTGGAATGCTTTTCAATTTGGTCAACAATATCTCCCTGTATCTGTTATCGACAACTCGAAGGAAAATAAACACTACTGCGAATAATTCGAGGAGATATATCCCTATTTTGATCGGCAAATCCTGCTCGAATAAAGTGTAGTGGAACCAGGTAAAAGAAAGTAAAGCAGCTATAAACGAGCCTATCTTGACGTAACTCAGATAAAACCGCTTGAAAAAGCGGTTGGCATAAAAGAGATACATCGTGAGTCTTATAAAGTATGAGATAACGGTTGCAATAACCGCTCCTATTAATCCGATCTGGATTATTAGGAGTATATTGAGGAGGATATTAATGATACCGCTGGAGACTTCGACAACTATGTCATACTGTGTCTTTTTGGACAGATGTATGTTCATGGCAAGATAGTAGGACATCGATTTGAAGGCGTAGCCGAGAACCAGTATGTAAAGCACATAGTAATAATCTATATATTTACTGCTAAGTATAAGCGTGGTTAACTCCTTATTAAACAACGTAAGGAAATTGGTCTGAAGTAACAGTATAGCTGAGACCATTATCAGCATAGAGTAATAAACCTTGCGAAAGCCCTCTCTCTGATACTCTCGATATACCTTGGGCGCAAAAGCATTATAAAAGGGAAGCATGCATAATTCGACCGTAGAAGCCAACCTGCTGAAAGCGGAGTAATATCCAACCGACTTTTCTGTTTCCAATTTCTCCAGCATGTATCTGTCGGTCATGGATAGAAAGTATGCTCCCATCGTACTCACGCAAAGGAACGATGAGAAACGCAAGGATTCTTTCACCAGGGAAAAATCGATTCTAAACGACCAGCTCCTGATATATCTTACTGCATAGTAAAATATGATAACTCCATGCATTATCAGCATTCCGCAGATAATAATGAAAACCTTATCGCTCATTGCGGATAACAAACTGATCACGAAAACTAAGTTAGCCAGATTCTGCAGGAGAGACACAACCGCCAGCTCAAACGCTCTCTCCTCCAGCCTGAATTTTGCCAGAATTATCGATGATACGGAAGTGAAAAACGGAAAGAATATAATTAACAGATAAGTCGCATCCGGTATATTGTAGAAAATGCCGAATATGGTATCGCGAGATATCCAGAAGAGTATCCCGAGGATAATATTCGCCAGAAGCAGGAGATTAATCAAGGAATGTTCAAAAGCGTCCCTTTTGCCTGCACGTTTCATATCGAAATAAAAACGTGTATAACCGGATTGAATCTCAAGCGAAAGGAATAGCGTGAATATCGTAGCCAGGAGCAGATACAGATTATACTGTCCCATCTGCTCCACCGTGATAGCCCGCGCTATATAGGCGAAAAGGAAAAAACTGATTCCCTTGTTTATGAGATTGGAAATAAAATATATAGATGAATTGCGGGCGAAATCCTTCATTTCGATGCGCAAAAATAGACTCTGTTAGCGCTGGATTTAAGGAATCGATAAAGTGATTTTTCCAGTTTGATCCTATCGCAACGTGTCGCCCTCCTCAAAATCCTTGCCCATACCGGTAATTCAAAAAAGAATAAGCCGTATTCGAGTATTCTAAAGCTCTGCTGATAGAGAAGTACGTAGAGCTCAGGTAAAGAGAAATTATAATAATAGATATCGTTTAAATGAAATCCCTGTTTACCGGATTCACCTACTTTATCCGGCTGGATAAAATCAACTGACTGTTTGCTTCTGCTATAGTGGTAAGCCGTAATAGCCAGTCTTCCATTTTTCTTTAGAAAGCAATACAATTCTGAGAGTATTCTTTCCCGTTCTCCGAATGATGGGATGTGCTGGATAAAATCCTCACAATTAATGAAATCAAAGCAATCCGGTTTGTAAAATGGGAGCCTACTGATGTCCGCCTGCATCAGAACGACATTGCTGATCCCTGCATTTATTAATTTTCGCCGCAGTATCCTCAGGCTTTCAAGAGAAAAATCCACAGCGAAAACTATTTTGCATGCCTTTGTTAATTTAACAGTACTTCGCCCGGTACCCGCCCCCAAATCCAACACCACTGTATCCTGACTGAGGAAACCCGAATGCTTTTCTATGCAGAAGTAATCTAAAAGACTGGTGTAGTCCTCAGACCTCCGACGATCATAATTTAAGCTATCATTGTCTCTTGCTCTCATTTCGTTTTGCTTCACAGAACTTATCCGGGAAGGGAGCATGGAAATAATGCTGTCATCAATTATGTTATATTCGCGTTGGCAGCTCATACATCTGATCGCACCGTTGTAGTATGAGAGCTCGGTGCTGAAGCAATCCACGCATTTAAGTATGGATATATCAATGGAGTGAATGCTCTTCGGGTTAACTAACCGACTCACGGTATACTCCTTTACGTGAGTGCCTGGCGCCGAGTTTCTTCAAATCAAGTTTGTTTATCAGATAGGATTTTATCGTATTCCCTTTGCAAACATGGGTATAGATGTTTCTGCTTGTTTTTATATACTTTGTTTTATAGAAATCCATTCCGGTTCCTTCACAATGCCATTGGATCCAATCCAGGTTATCGTAGCTGTGTCTTATGCTATAATCTACAGACAGCGAACCGACCTGCTGCTTCTTGTAGAAACGGTTGTATGCCGCATCCAGGCAGAATTTCACCCCGTTGAAATAGACATTAACACGATAGGAAACTTCATAGCCGTTTAGTTTTATAAACATCACATCCGATTTCAAACGATTGAGTATGTGTCTCAAGAATTCTCTCTTCTTCGGATCTTCGTAAATTGAAACCTTATCATCCCCCACTTTCGACCCTGAGATATGGATTATCTTATCTAAGTTTTCGGGATTTATCTCTTCGGCGCTTTCCGAGTATTCCATACCGCTCTTCTTGATATGGTTATGTGCTGTCCTTATATTCTGTTTTAGCTTCTTGGAGTACACACTGGATTTATAATCGTCATACGAACCGAACTCCGATAGCCGGAATTCAGGACACCCGGATAGATATTCCATCTCATCTTGGTGGGGAGAATACAAAATCGAGTCTTCGGGGATGTATTTTAGTTGAAGAAAATCAAACCTGATGTTGTTGTACAGCCATTGAATAATGTAATTGATTTCCTCTTCGGAGATATTCTCGGATATGATATCCAGATAGGTCCCGCCCCATTGTTGCCCGATGAATTCCACGTAGCTGATCGGTACACCGAAATTATTCCGGGTTAATCGAGTAAACGGAGCTATGGCGCGCAGGTTTTCATCCCGATACAGTAGGATTATCAGTAGCTGCTTGTTATTACCGAATTCATGGCTGTCAGTGTTGCCAAAGCAGTCCCACCAGGTTTTAATCCAGTCGTAAGATGCCGTGAGGTTTCGATGTTGAGTGTATTTTTCAAAGTCTCTCCACTCATTTTCAAAGCCTTCTAATTTCTCAAAACTATCTATTATTTTAATCTCTAAATTCATATCGTTTTGTATTCACCTTCCTTAATTCCGTTATATAACCATTCTCCCTGTCTGTATACTCCCGGCAAAATCTCTCCTGTGGACACATTTTGCAATTGGCGGCAATTGGATTTCAAGGTGATAAGAGGCTCATCCCATCTGCCATTGTATTTTAGGATTACATTACCGTTAGATTGCTTCTCAACATCCGTATGATCATAGCTTTCCAGATAGTGAGCGATTTCGCTGCAGGTCGCGTACCAGATATCAGCCCCCCTCAAGAATCCGAATATCATATCCAGGGAATTAATATCATCGAATGCGTTAGGAGTCTGACGTTTGCCATCGGTTCTCAGGCAGAAATGATGCTCCTGAATGGAGATAATCAATCCTTTTTTGTACAGATAGCGGATGTAGTTCTCAAATCGGATCATCCGAAACTCACGTCTGAGCCTTTGCGTAAATGAACCCGGAGCAAAACCGGATTTCAAATGATGATTGAAAACGCATCCGCTTAAATTGGTGGGAAAGCCCAGTACTCTATTCTCCTCCCCGAAGTAGTAATGGCGATTATCGTTATGTTTCCTATTTATCATGCTATCGTGTGAACACCACCATTTAAACCCGAGGGATTCCACGATTTTTTTTGAATCGCCGTTCATTCGATACCCGGGATATTTTCCCCCGTGCATTTTTATCCCCAGGAAGTCTTCCACCCGCTCAATCTCTCGCGCTAATGCCGGGATATTATCTAAGGTGAGGTATTCGAATTCTTGATCCCAATTGCTCATGGAAGGATTATTATTATCCTTATATCTCCCATGATTAGTGCCATGGAACGCTATCTCAAACCGGTTCGACATCTCATTAGCAAAGCATTTGAAACTCTCATTCATTTCGTTGAAATGGAGTCTATATCCGGCATTATGGTGCATCGCAGCATGTTTACCGATAGGAAAGAAAAAAGTCCCCTTGACCTCAGGATACTTCTTAAGCAAATTATCCTCAAGATATCTGAACATAGAACCTTCGCTATTCAATCTGAAACCCCAGTCAGACCACGGCTTAATCGATCCGTCATCATCCAAAGCCGTCAGGGATAGATCATCCAGCATCAGCGTGGCGCAGGTTTGATAATTGTTGAAATATCGACATTTCTTTATCCGGATATCATTTGGTTCCGGATTCACGATGCGGGATTGTGGCGCTTCCCGCTTTTCCTTTTCGATTACTATGTTCTTATCCATATTTACGGGTTGTGTATCAGGTTTTCCTCGTACTTACGCCTTTTTAAAATCCCGTTACATTTCTGCATAAAATCGTTCATATCCCTGTTTTTGAACAGCACGGTGCCCTCGGCGCGCCTGCAAACATCGCTGGCAACAGCCGGGCATCCGAAGTGCAGAGCTTCATCGATGCTTATACCGTAGCCATCATTGCAGGTTGGTCTTACAAAGAGATCGGCATGCTTAAACAGCGGCCAGAGCTCTTTTTGCTCGGTTAAAAAAAAGAAGTTATCTTCTATCCCTAAGTCCTTTATCCTCCCTTTTATCATGTCGAAGTACTCCCTATCCCCGATATCGGCCAATGCGAAAATAACTCCAATATGCGGAAAACCCGGTTTTAGCCTGTAAGCCAGTTCCACGCACATATCCAGCCCATAAAGGTCTCTGCCGTTATAAAAGGTGATTTGATATCCGTTTCCGATGACCAACGGCTGATGTGCTTCTATAAACCGATGAACCCCCTCCGGATAGGTATCCTTAATTCGCTCTTCCTCGCTTTCGTCGGGCGGAAGGAATGCATGCTGTATACTTATCGGCACAGACTTCCCCACCCCCTTTTGTTCATATAACGGTTTTAGGTGCGGTCCCGCCAGAACCACTTCTCTGCATCTGTTTAGAAATGAAACGAACGCAAGCCTTCTTAACCCTCTCCAGCTTTCAACACTGCTCCCATGCCCGGAGAAGACCGTTTTCACCGAGGCGCCAAAAACAGTAAGGATGAGAATTATCGGTATTGAGAGTTGATTAAGGTATATCCTATCGCATCCCGCTGCCACAGTCCTAACAAATGCTACATACCTTTTTAGCCTTGGGATTCTGGAGTAGTCGAACACATCAACATCATACCCTTCGCGCTTCAATTTCTGAGAGAATCGCTTCACATATACTGATATCCCGCCTAAGGGGGGCGGATATGGGCCGATTAACAGGATTTTCATAATTACCTTTCAGTCAGATTCTATCAGGGCTGAGTTAGGAATCCGGCTTCATCGAGTTCATTTATGATCCACTTGAATTTTCCCGACCGGGTGCGAGGGAATTCCTCCACCCATTCGAATTTGAACCTGGTGCCATTACTAAACAGTCGCCGTAAACTGCTTTCGATCTTATCCAACTCTGTCCGGACAGCCCGGTCATCCTCCGGCAAGTTCGTGGTATATTGCACGGTGATTTCTTCTCGCTCACACTGCACAAACCGGATCTCCCGGATCACCTTCAGACCCTTCAAAGGATAGGTTACCACTGCAGGCGGGATCCAACCTCTTTCCAAATCGAACAGATAATCTTCGGATCTTCCCCCGAGGTCTACCAACCGAGGGATGTATGGGCGTCGGCAATCCGGGCAAGGCTGCTGGCTCACACTAAGCACGGTGTCCGTCATACGATAACGGACAAAACCATTAACCGTGTTGAACAAGTTGGTGCCTATAATCTCTGAATTACTACGATCTACTTCGACCAAAGCATATTGCGGCATCACGTGATATTCCCTGCGATACTCACACCAACCCGCCAGCGCCGTTCGTTCTGCGCATCCATAATGTGCGTAAAGCTTCGACCTGGGAAAGGCGCGCTGAATACTTTCAAGCTGCCAATCATAAACCTCCTCAGATGCCAGGAGAACCGCTTTGGGCTGCGGAAAATTTATATTATGGCTGGTAATCGTCGAAGCCAGAAGATGCAACGCGCTGGGATAACCGTGGTAGAATTCGATTTTATACTTACCCACACAGTCTGCATAATAACTTACCTGTTCCGCCTTGAGATCCAAAACTGAACATCGAATCATGTTATGCTCTGGGAATACGTCCACCAAACGACCCGGGCGAGTGAGCCCCCGGAACTCCGCTCTCCGCGATTCGCCCGGTACATACCCAACGCGGCTCCACTGGTGGCAGATAGCCGCCCATTCCCGTACGGCATCGTCAGAGGTATGATAGAACTGCAACGCCTTACCGGTGGTGCCGGAGGTTGCCGCTCCGGCAAGTTTCTGCTTTTTCCATGAATTAGCCAGTATGGAATCATAATTCGCGGCAAACTCATCACGGCTAACGGTAGGAACCAACGCCCGGAACTGCTCGACAGTATCGATCCCTGCTATGTTCACTCCATTCAATCGCTTTCGGTAAAACTCGCTCTCCAGCGAAAGTTTACTGAGAAGACTACGCAGGCATTCAAACTGGTACTCCAACATCTGATCAACTGACCATCTCTCTGATTCCTGGAATAGAGAATACCACATCCAGAATCTTTTACCCATTCTGAATGCAAGGGGTACTTTTGCGACGATGCTGGCTAAAGCCTGGCGAATTCCGGGATGTTTCTTTATCCAGTATTTAAGAGTATTCTCGTTGCTCACCATGAATTTACCATACGCCATTAAGGGGTTAAATTAGACATAAGAAGCAGATAGATATCTCCTCACCAAACGACTCAACACTCTTTTATAATCGACAGAAAGTGAAAAATATTTTACTGTTGGATCAGGTTTTTCTGTAAGCAATAAGGTGCGGAACTAAAAAACTATTGCGAAATGGGATTTTGCGCTTATATTTACTGCATCCAAATGGCGCTATCGTCTAGTGGTCTAGGACGGGTGGTTCTCAGCCATCAAACGGGGGTTCGATTCCCCCTAGCGCTATTTTTTTTTATTCATTTATCGGTATTAAATAAGCTATCTGCTATAGATATTTATGAAAGTACATATTCATCAGGAATACGACAGGGAATTCATCGAAAACTTAAAATCTCAGCTAAAACAGGGGGTTGAAATCACCGTTGGCAAAACAATTCCTCAGCCTCCATTATATGAAATCCTCGTTTGTGGCGTTCCGGAACGCGAAGTAATTGAAGCCAGTCCAAAATTGAAACATCTTGTTATTCCCTGGGCGGGATTACCACAAAAAACTCGTAAATTGATGCGGAATTATCCCAGCATATCAATACATAACATTCATCATAACGCAATACCAACTGCGGAAATGGCGATTTCTATGATGCTCGTTTTGTCCAAAGATTTAATCCCCATCGATTCAAATTTGCGAAAAAACGATTGGACTAAGCGGTATGAAGAACCGTCCATGATACTGCTGAGCGGTAAACATGCATTAATTCTCGGTTATGGGGCTATCGGCAAAGAAATATCCAGACGGTGCCTGGCATTGGATTTAAAAGTCTCGGCAATCAAACGAACCGTTGAATCTAATATGGATAACAACATCAGATTATATCCCATCGCGGAGCTCGATGAGCTTCTACCCACCGCTGATATTCTATTCGTATCCATACCTTTGACCACTGAAACCGAAGGTTTACTGGATGCGGAAAAACTGTCATTACTTCCCGATAATGCTATTCTGGTCAATATTTCCAGAGGAAAGATTATCGACGAAAAATCCCTGTTTGAAGCCCTAAAAAGCAAGCGGATAAAAGCCGGACTGGATGTGTGGTATAACTATCCCGACGATGAGGAGACAAGAAAAGACACTCCGCCCTCAGAATATCCATTCTACGAACTCTCCAATGTTATAATGACTCCTCATTTAGCCGGGCATTCCGATAAGACGGAAGTATTGCGTGCTAAATCGGTCGCGGAGTTATTGAATGCGAAGATGGAGGGAGAGGACATCCCCAATCGGATCGATCTTAAGAGAGGATATTAATCACGGTAATTCATACAGACTACTAAACCGGATAATCCCTGAAAGCCAGTAAATTGTAGCCGAAGCCTTGACCTTCGGGGATTTTACAACAACAAGCAATTTTCAGTCTGGAATTCGGAGTCCGGAAAAGAGACGGAAGCGCAGGATTTATGCGCCTGCGGCGTGCTTCCGCTACCGATCAGGAAATTTATGAATAATCCGGGCAAACAGGTCTACTTAACCAGCACCATCTTGCGAGTAATTCTCTTATCACCTGCCGTTAATCGATAGAAATAAAGACCTGAGGAATACCCCGCCGCATTCCAATTGACTGACTTGTAACCCGCTTTCTGCGGTGAATCAACTAATGTTACTACCTTTTGTCCCATAAGGTTGTAAACGGAGAGGTTTACATCGCCGTTTTCCGGCAGCGTATATTCGATTGTTGTTACCGGATTAAAGGGATTAGGATAGTTCTGACTGAGTGAATAAGTCGCGGGCAATTCAGCCGATCCTTCATCGGCATTGAGGTAATAATCATAATAAAGATGCCTGCGATCCATATCATGGCCATACATCCTCCAGTCCAGACCATAGACCGCCGAACTTGCTTTGTAGTCATACGCAGCGAGATTATTGGCAGACTGCCTGAATCCAATTATGATTTCCAGATCACCGTCCCCGTCGATATCATCTACTGCGGGCGAGGAAGTTGTTATGGTTCCGTATGTCGGCAATGGGAAATTTCTAACAATGGAGCCATCTATGTTGTAGGCGTATATTGAACCGTCGATACTGGCGACTATAATCTCCTTGGATCCATCACCGTCTATATCCACGATAACCGGTGAACTGCTCAAAGAGGATCCTGCCGATACAGGCCAGTTTTCTATATCATCGCCTTCGGAAGTCATACCATAAAGCAAAGCGCCATTGGTTCCTACAAATATCTCTGGGGTACCATCGGCATCGATATCGGCCAAAGCGGCATCAGCCTTGATAGCGGCACCCAAATCCCTGGGAAAACCGTTCACAATCGAACCATCGTGCTTAATGGCATAAAACTGATTGGATTGTGTGCCGACCATTATCTCATCACGATTGTCTTCATCCAGATCGCCCATCGCCGGAGCTGCCCATATAATATCACCGAGGTTAACCGGAAAACCATCAACCGGCGAACCATCGCGATTCCAGGCATGAAGGTTTCCATCCAGACCTCCCGCCGCAATCTCCAGATCCTCATCAGCATCGAGATTTCCCGCCGAAGCGCCGCCGTATATTTTGCTTCCGGTTCCCACCGGGAATCCGGAAACTGCTGTTCCATCAGCATTATAGGCATAAACCTTGCCATTGCCGAATGCCGCAAAAACCACCTCGCTGAAATCATCCTCATCAAGGTCAACCAGCATCGGCGTACTGTAATACTGCTGACCTTCCTGCACCGGGAATCCCGGCATGTCATTGCCATTGGTATCTTTGAGATACAGATACCCGTTTTTAGTGCAAAATGCAACTTCGTATCCCGCATTCCCATCCATCTGACCGATCGCCATGCCGCCGACGATATCACCGGCGACTTCTACGGGATAACCGGGCACGGAACTTCCGTCATGGTTAAGCGCGAAAATACTATCGCCCGCGGTGCCGAATACTATTTCGTTTGCATAATCGCCATCAACATCGAATAAACCGATACATCCCTCGATATTCCCGCTGGCGGTAACCGGGAAATTCTTCTGGTTCAGTGATACATCAATATAAAATGTGTCGGTTACGCTATAATTACCGTCAGCGGTAATCATGATTTCAACCGGTATGGCATGAACCAAAGCATCCTGAGATATATTCATGGTGAAAGGATCCGTGGCATTATCACCTTCGCTGTTGGAACCGATATTACCGAAGTCCGCTTCACCGTCAATAATTGTCATATCTTCGTCAACGGTGGTAACCGAACCATGTACGTTGGTCGCTTCCGCCCAGAAATTCCTGATAGTTACTACAACTTCCAAAGCCTCCCCGGGGTTGGGGATTCCGTCCCCATCATCATTGGTGATAGTCTGCTCGGATGATATCGCCCTGAGGTTGGGATAAAGTTGATAAGCCAGACCGCCGAATGCATCCACTCTTCCGGCTCCGAGCAGCCCTACCCAATCCGGATTGCGCGAATAGAGAGCCACGCTGTCGGCAGATTGAGTGATTATATCCCATATATCCTGCGTGGTTCGGTTGATATCCTGAGCTTTTATCAATGCAGCCGCTCCGGCGCATACAGGCGATGCCATTGAAGTACCCTGCAGAAAGCTGTAGGAATCATGCGCCCAGGTGCTGTATATGTTGACGCCGGGCGAACTTATATCTATCCAATCACCGTAATTGGTGAAACCTGCCCGAACATCGCCGTTAGCGGTTGCGGCAACACACAGTGTTTTTTCATAACCGGCGGGATAATGTTCGACATCGGTGTTATCATTACCGGCGGCAGCGACAACCAAACATCCATCTTCAAAGGCGCTTTCGATTATCTGCCTTTCCGCATTGCTGTATATGTAGTTTCCGTAGCTGCAGTTGACGAAATGCGCTCCCACATCCACACAATATATAATGCACACATTCGTGGCGATTAATGAACCGCCGGTGCCGGCAGCCTTGGCAGCGATTATCTTAGCTGAGAAGGCAGGACCGGCTCCGCCGATTGCGTTATCGGTAGCTTCGGAGGCACATCCGGCTACATGAGTGCCATGATCCGGGTATTCCTCAGCAGGATCGGCATCCCATGCCCCCAGATCGATACCGCATACATCATCATCATAGCCGTTATCGTCATCATCCCACCAGTTTAAGTCTCCACCCTCGTTTTCCGGGAAATTATCGAAAATACCGTTGTTGTTCAGATCCTCCATAGGATTAATCCACATATTCGGTTCCAGGTCGGGATGGTCGTAATATACTCCGGTATCCACGATTCCGATAATGACCGTATCAGTTTCTTCACCCCTGACGATATCCCAGGCTTCGTAGGCGCGTATATTGCTTATGAACCATTGATTTCCAATAGCCGGATCGTCGGGCTCGTAGCATGGTTTGGGGACATAATGCACTTCAGCATATTCCAGGTAAGGTTCGCCGGAAATCTCGGTTGCCGCCTCCCATACATCCGAGCTGCCGTCGGTGGTAAAAGAATACATCCGATCCACAGTTTCCTTCGTATGGCTCGGTTTAAGTTTGCCCTTATAGTATTTTTCGATCTTGATAACTCCATACCGCCCACACAGTCGATCTAAGGATTCATAACCGGTACTGAATCCTTGCGTATCGAATTCACCTGTATTCAACGGTTCCGTTTCGGGCATGATTCCTATTACGATTTTATTAGAGAGATATTGAATATCATCCGACGTGGTCAAAATTGTATGGTCAGCGGTGATACCATTATTAGCAACCGCCATAACGGTTAAAAACGCAACAACCATAAAAACTCTATAATTTCCCATTACTTTCTCCTAACTGAGGTTACCTAAAAACGAGGATTGCAAATTAATTTAAAAATTTACTAATTTAGTGGAATATAATAAAATAACCGATTTAGTCAAGGGAGTAGTTCCCGATTTGTACCGGATGATTTGCAGTATTGCAGTAATATACAAAAAACTGTTTTAACTTAGCCGAGACGATTTTATACTTATAGGATAGAATATTTTTGAGGAGTACTTATGTTAGCAGGTGATGTAATCAAAATTCTCTCGCCTAAATTATCCAATGGCGAAATCCCTCCGTGGAAAGTTGAATCCCATATAGCAGAGGAACACGGAATAAATCCCCCCGAGAACTTCATCCTTGCTGCTAAAGCACGGAGAGAAATCATGGAAAAAACAAGGGGATTGAAATTCGAATATCTTCCTTTGCCGGATAAACCGTATTTGAAAAATTATACCTGCCGAAAATGCAACATCGATTATCAGCTTGCCGGTTACGATGAGAAAACCACTTGTACCCTATGCGGCGAATCTCTGACAGCAAAGAAACCGGAGAAAATGTTTCCGTTAACGGCCAACTATATCGGAGGGATCGATGATTACTTCTCCTATTGCGGTACATTCGATGTGCACGGCGATATTGAGAAGCAATTCACCGGTATTCTTCAGTATGGTACCGGATTGGGACCGATCGGCGTTACCCGCGGGGCATTTT
>WJIR01000046.1 GCA_014730175.1 Candidatus Zixiibacteriota bacterium | reverse complement strand
GTGAATACCTGTTAACATAATAATTATATTAAGCGGAGATAGTTATTTTGTCAATCTTAAAAACTGTGGCTTCTTTTCAGGAATTCTCTCGATAATACCGCGCGCTTCCAGATCGAGTTTCACAACCGTGGTGTACCAGCCAATGGAGCCATTGAATTTTTCCTTCAGTTTTTCTTTGGTCAATTTCATCAAATCTCCGAATGCAACCTCTCCCCTATCCTCGATTATCGATATCATAGTATTTTTCATTTTATCGTATTTATCTTTGCTGATATTAACCCCCTGCTTGGCGGGATCCGGATGTTTGGCGTAAATTGAATCTGTCATCGTGATATCCCGCTTTCAATGGTCTATTATATTTGATTCCCCGAAAGACAATCCTTCGGCTACGGATTCGTGGTTTTTATTAATTATCCGGGTTAGCTTTATAAATCACATAAGTGATGTCGAGATTATTACAATAGCTAACGACAAATGATCAGCCCCGGTTCCTATAACAATTTCAGTTTTGAAAATCTGCGATGATTTCGAAGGGTATCTTTTCTCCTCCACAATTATTGTATTTTATCCACTACCCTTAATAGCCCCTTTCGGAATTGACCTTTTCCGCCTTGGGCCGGATGCCTGATATACCGATGCTTTAATCCAATAGTCTCCAGCGCACTTTCCGCTTTCCTTCCGACAGCGAGAATTATCTCAAACCGGAACATTGAATTAATATATTCCGTAAATTCAATACCAGCATTCAGTTCCCCCTTCCTCGGAGTGCGGTTACTCCAGATATTATCCTCTTTGAATGGATGAAACGGAAAAGCATTCCAAAGTAATGGAAGTGGTTCCCCGTTTGATATTGTATCCCAGACAATAGTCGCCGATGGTTCTTTGGATAGATTGTCAAGTTCTTCGGTCCGACGGAAACCACCCGAGCTTTTCAAGGCATTGATGCTTTTCAGACGATGGAGCAGCACATACTCGCTGGTAAACGGTATCCCTGTCATGCGGCATCCCTGATATCCCGCTGCCTCTCCAACCAGAAGGATTTTCGGGGAGATTTCCAGCATATCATTCAGATACAACCTGAGGTTGTACCTTCTGATGGCGTTATCATCATTTTCATAAGAATACTGATTGAAAACGTAATCGCCCGTATCGGTCTTGGCGAGTAATCTGATTAGTCGATTGATGGTCATGTATTCCAACAATAATTCATAGTTTTTTCGGGAATTTCCAATCGTGTTATTTTTATCCCTATTAAGGCGTCAGGTACAACGGCCTGATGTCATTATCTTTCCCGCCGCTCAGCGCTCCCGCACTGACCGAGATAGAGAACCACCCGCTCACGATGGTGATTTCCAGGGAAGACTACGGGTGGAACTTCAGCCATAAGTATTATAAATACGTTGGATTTAATTCGTCAATAGTTTTATAGAATTGTGAAAGTTTTAACAACGGGAATCGCCTGGTTAGCAGAATTAATTCGATTTGATAGATAAATATAAAGCCGCCATATATTATTACCCGAGTCAATTACTTAGTTTTGTTCTTTTTTTCTCAAGTTTTGTTGACTTTTGGGCGTTTTTACTTATATTTAAAAAAACATGTTTATTTTTCTCTTCATTGGTAAGTGAAATTATCGGACAAAATATTATTATTAGAACCACCATTTAACATCGGAGGTAGTTTTGAAGCATCTACTACTGAAATCCTGCCTGGTAATGGCGCTTTGTTTGAGCTTGTTCAGCGGTGCGTTAGCCTACCAGTCAGTCAATATTAGTTCCAACGCATCAGGCTTGCGGTTGATAAGCCAGGACCAAACGGGTGTTACCATGAGAATGGATGTAGGAAGTATCCATTTCATACAGGTAACGACTAAGGAGGGCGAATTTGTAAGGTTGAATGTGGAAGGTTTCCCCATGTCACAGAACGTGGGAGAACCGAATTTGCCGGTTATCGGTAAATTATTAAGCATTCCTTTTGAAAGCGCTCTGAGCGTGGAGATAGTTGAATCGGACTACGAGATAATTTCATTGGAAGATCTGGATATAGATGTTCCCATCATGCCGACTCAGCCATCGCTTTCCAAGTCTCAGAACCCGGAGGACGTACCTTTTGAATATGATCGGCAGACTTACCAGCGAAACGATTTTTATTCGCTTCCTATAGCAGATGCTGAAGTAAAGGGTACCATGAGAGCGCTGCATATCGGGCGTCTGGCAGTATCACCGGTGCAGTATAATCCCGTTGAGAGATTGCTAAAGGTTTACAGCACTGTTACTGTAAGAGTGAATTATGAACATCCGAATTTCGGATTAACTCAGGAGATGCAGAGAAAGCATTATTCACCGTTCTTTGAACCGCTTTACCAAAAGGTAGTGAATTATCAGACCCCGGTTTTCGATATGCTGGATGATCTGGTCACCTATCCGGTGAAATATGTGATCGTGTCCGACAGGATGTTCGAAGCTCAGCTTCAGGAATATATCGCCTGGAAAGAGAAGAAGGGATTTGAGGTAATTGTAGCTTACACCGACGAGATAGGCGGAAACAATACACAGATTCGCGCCTACTTGCAGGACTTGTATGAAAACAGTAATCCTCCGGAGGATCCTACGCCATCGTTCGTGCTTTTAGTTGGCGATACCGGTGAGATTCCGCCGTTCAGCGGTGATGCGGGTTGGCATGTCACAGATCTGGATTTCTGCGAGTACACCGGCGATGACTGGCCCGAGATTTATTACGGTCGTTTTTCTGCCTCCAGTACATCACATCTGCAGCCGCAGATCGATAAGTCCCTGGAATACGAAATGTACACTATGCCGGACCCGAGTTATCTGGCTGAGGTTACCATGATTGCTGGGGTAGACTCATGGTACGCCGAAACGCATGGGAATGGTCAGATTAATTATGGTACCAATCTGTATTTCAATCTGGCTCACGGAATAACAGATCATACCTGGTTGTATCCGGAGTCGAATGATCCGGGTGCATCAGATGCAATTATACAAACTGTCGACGACGGTATTGGATATATAAATTATACCGCGCATTGCGGACCGACATCATGGGCGGATCCGTCCTTCACAACCAGCGATATTAACGGTTTGACTAATAATCACATGTACCTACTTGCGGTTGGCAACTGCTGTTCATCGAACGAATTCGATTATAGCAGCCCATGCTGGGGCGAGGTTTGGTTAAGGTCTGCCAATAAAGGCGGTGTTGGTTATATCGGCGCATCGAACTCCACATACTGGGATGAAGACTACTGGTGGGGAGTTGGATACGGGCCTGTGGAGGGCAACGGACCTTCTTATGAAGAAACCGGTTTAGGCGCCTATGATGGAGTGTTCCATGACCATGGTGAACCGATTCAATACCATTATAACACCAATGCCGCAATGATGTTTGCGGGCAATATGGCTGTGAGTGAATCGGGCAGCAGCCTTGAAGAGTATTATTGGGAAGCCTATCACCTGATGGGTGATCCCTCCATAATGAATTACATGGGCGTACCGGATGATAATAATGTCACTCACGACAGCGCTATTCCGTTAGTAGCGACATATTTCACCGTCAACGCCGATCCGTATTCTTATGTCGCTATCTCCCAGGACGGAGTTCTGCATGGCGCGGCATGGGTTGATGAATCCGGCAGCGTAGATGTGCCTCTTACACCGTTCGAGGAACCGGGATATGCTGATATAGTAGTCACCGGTCAGAATAAAGTACCTTATGATGTAGCTATTCCGATTATTGCCGACGGTTACGGCGCTATTGCCGGTAGGGTAACTGATGAAGTTACCGGAGAAGGCTTAGAGGGTGTTGTTACGGTAACCAATCGCGATCCGGAGATTGTTGCTCAATGTAATGATCAGGGATATTATTTCATGCATGTTCCCGCGGATACAGTGTGGGAAATGAGGGCGGAATATACTTCGGATTATCTGCCGGCTTTTGCCAGCGTTATGGTGACCGAGGACGATACGGTGATGCAGGACTTTCAGTTGGAGCCGAAGGTTGAGGTGATATTGCGGGCGTCGTTCGGGAATCCCGAGGATATCGCATACCGCACCTTCTACTTCCGCGGAAGCTGGAACGATGACGGTTTCTAC
>WJIR01000045.1 GCA_014730175.1 Candidatus Zixiibacteriota bacterium | reverse complement strand
TATTGCAACGTCATAACGTATGGAGTTTCGGTAAAAAGCTTTGGACTGCTCCAAAGCTTATGGGAATAATCCAATATCAGATATCAAATTGTGAAAAAATTCGCAAAATTTTTGAATAATACCTTGACAAGATATCTCCGATACTTATATTAGAAGCAATTAATAATGTTAGGAGAGGCTAATTTTAGTGCCGCTGGAAAGCCTTTCGATGCTTGCTGATAGTAAATCCGAAGTTTTGGAAATATTATACAGCGACCAGTTATTCATTACATTGCCAATTGAAGTAACACTCATATTCCCCTCCTTGCGTTTTTAAGTTAGAACGCAACGACTTTGCCATAAGGTAACTGCCTGTATTGCAACGTCATAACGTATTGAGTTTCGGCAAATAGCTTTGGACTGCTCCAAATTTTATGGGAATAATCCAATATCAGATAGCAAATTGTGAAAAAATTCGCAAAATTTTTGAATAAAAACTTGACAAGATATCTCCGATACTTATATTAGAAGCAGTTAATAATGTTAGGAGAGGCTAAATTAGTGCCGGTTGAAAGAAAGCAAGATAGATTATCATCCAGTTTGGAAGATTATCTGGAAACTATATATGTAATCCAGCAAAGGAATTCGGTTGCTCGGATTAAAGATATCGCCTCGAAAATGGCGGTATCGCCGCCATCGGTTACCGGGGCGATAAAATCGCTGAAGCGACGCGGACTGGTGAAACATACCAGCTATGGATATGTAGAACTTAGTGAATCGGGTAAAAAGCAGGCTAAAGAGATTTTTAAGATTCACGAGGCATTAACGGATTTTTTAGATAAGATACTGGGTATGAACAGGGATGAAGCGGAGGCGGAAGCGTGCAAAATCGAGCATGCTCTGGAACCGGCAACCGCAAAGCTACTGGCGAAATTCATACAATTCGCTATAGAGCCGACAGAATATTGCGAAGGATGCGCCGAGCGTTTCAAGGAATGGCGCCAAAAAGAGACTGAAACGACAGAGGAGAGTTTAAGCAATCGAGTTGAATTATAGCAAACATGCATGACACCAAAGATTTGACATCGGAAGTAATTCCGCTTTCTGCATTAGCAACGGGCGAACGGGCGATAATTGCCAGAATTGCAATCGGTAGTAGATTACGTTTGCGCCTGCGCGAGATGGGATTTGTTCCCGGAACGGTGGTGGATGTGGTGCGTAGTGCGCCATTGGCAGATCCGGTAGAATATAAAATCAAAGGATACTATATCAGTCTTCGCCGTCAGGAAGCTAAAGATATTTTGGTTAGAAAACTAAATGGAAAACATAAGAGACGCAGATTCCGCTTTGGCTGGAAAGCCAAACACCAGAAGAATCAAGATTGGCTTAGCGGGGAATCCTAACTCCGGTAAAACCACCATTTTTAACGAATTAACGGGGGCGCATCAAAAGGTCGGTAATTGGCCTGGCGTTACAGTGGAAGTAAAACAGGGGATTTCGCATCATAAGGGATATGAATTCGAAATAACCGATCTGCCGGGCACGTACAGTCTTTCCACCCAATCCAAAGAGGAACGAATAGCCCGAGACTTCGTTCTTGACCACCGCCCGGATGTTATCATACAGGTCGTTGAAGGTCCCAATTTAGAAAGAAATTTATATCTCACCACTCAGCTTATCGAGTTAGAGGTTCCTATCGTAATTGCGCTAAATATGTATGATGAAGTGCGGGCGAAGAAAATCAAACTGCGCCTTAAAAAGCTGAGCGAATTGCTGAATATACCTATAGTTCCCACTATCGGACGGCGGGGTAAAGGTATGCGGCGGCTGCTAAATGCAGTTCTGGAGGTCACCAAGGATGGAGACCAATGGAGCAGGCCTGTACGAATTAGTTATGGACATGAAGTTGAAGATCACATTGCGGAGCTTGAAGAAAGCATTAGTTTAGCCGGTGATCTCAAGAAGAAGTATCCGATACGCTGGTTATCGTTAGGATTAATTGAGGGGGATGAGTATGTTGCATCGAGAGTACATAATGCGACTGCTTTGCATGATGGGCTGTTCGTGCAGGCGTTGGATATTCGGAAACATCTTGCTGAGTTGTTCAAGACCGATCCCGAGGATTACATTACCGATAGAAGGTACGGATTTATAAGCGGGGCGCTTAAGGAATCAATGAAAGTTCCTGAGAGCAGGGGATCATCGCTCACCGAGAAGATCGATGACATTCTCACAAATCGCATCCTGGGTCTCCCGATACTGTTTTTTTTAATGTGGCTGCTTTTTCAAGCGACATTCGGTTTGGGACAATATCCAATGGCATGGATAGAGGCGGGCGTGGAATTCTTAGGTGATGCGGCTTCAACCTGGCTTCCTGCCGGTGCGGCGAGGGATTTGATCGTGAACGGTATTATCGGCGGCGTGGGGAGCGTGATGGTCTTCCTGCCGAATATACTGATTCTGTTCCTCGGGATTTCCCTGCTGGAGGATACCGGTTATATGGCGAGGGCCGCATTTGTTACCGACAGGGTGATGCATGCGCTCGGGTTGCACGGGAAATCGTTCATTCCGCTGATTATGGGATTCGGCTGTTCTGTTCCGGCTGTTATGGCAACGCGAATGCTGGAATCGAAACGCGACCGTATATTGACAATGCTTATTGTTCCGTTGATGAGTTGCTCGGCAAGGTTGCCGATATACATTCTCTTCGCCGGTACGTTTTTCCCGGAGCAGGCAGGTAATGTGATATTCGGCATCTATATTTTTGGAATTCTAATGGCATTGATAGTGGGGCGTTTATTGAGTTCCACGCTTTTTAAAGGGGATTATTCGCCGTTTGTTATGGAACTGCCGTCATATCGGCTGCCCACCTTAAAGAGTATATTAATCCACATGTGGTTCAGGGCGCAGATGTATTTACGGAAAATGGGCGGAGTGATACTGGTTGGTTCCATTATTCTATGGTTTCTGGGAGCGTATCCCAAGCTGGATGAAAAGCCTGAGGATTTATCGGAAATAGAAAATAGGGTGCAAAACGAGTACCGGTTAGGTATGCGGCAAGCGCAGACTGCAGAAGATCTAAACATCATTACTCGCGAGTATGATTTAAGAATGCAGCAATTAGAACGGCAGACTAATGCCAGAGAGCTGGAGCAGACATTTATCGGGAGGTTGGGGAAAGTACTGGCGCCGGTAGTTCAGCCGTTAGGATTTGATTGGAAAATGGGGGTGGCATTGCTATCCGGCTTCGTTGCCAAAGAAGTGGTGGTTTCATCAATGGGGGTTCTATATGCGGTGGAAGCCGAGGAGGAAGCGCTTCTGCAGAACGCACTGAAGAAATCGGGCGTCACGCCGCTAATCGCCCTCGGATTTATGGTATTCTCATTGCTATATACGCCATGCATAGCATCGATGACAGCGATCTGCAAGGAGTCTGGTTCGTATCGCTGGATGCTGCTTTCAATATTCTACCAAACCGGATTGGCATGGATAGTGACATTTGTTATCTATCAGGGGGGGAGGTTATTGGGGGTGGGGTAATATAAAATACACGACGAACTAAAATCCGTAGTTATGAATAGTAGTGATACTTCTCATGTTAAAAAGCTGGATTTCATTCCTCCTTCACTCTTATCGTGCTTGTCAGCGTAGTAAGTACGCAAGTCCCATACCTTCTGCGAATAAATGAAAAGGCTGCCTGATTTAGGCAGCCTTTTGAAG
>WJIR01000004.1 GCA_014730175.1 Candidatus Zixiibacteriota bacterium | reverse complement strand
GCGGTGGGATAGGTCATAATCATTTCACTTAAATCCTCCGCTTTTATTTTATGTTTGATTGCCAGGGCGAAAATATTGATCACCTCATCGGCATTATAACCCAACAAATGTGCGCCGAGAACCATGCCCGAATCTTTATCGATAATCGTCTTCGATGCCGAATGCTCCAATCCTATTCTACCGGAAGTGTACCAAGTCGAAGTATCAAAATATTCCGCCTCATAGTCCAATCCCTTTTCTTTCGCCTCTGTTTCCAGTATACCGACCGACGCCATCGGCGGATATGCGAATACGACACTCGGTATGGCGGTATAATCCGGCTTTAACCGGTTACCCTCCAGCATGTTCCGAGCGGCAACCTCGCCTTCTTTCGCAGCTACCGGCGTTAGCGGAATCCCACGGGAATTGACATCGCCTGCAACGTACACAGATGGATTGGTAGTACTTTGCAGATATTCGTTTATGATAATACCGCGTTTATCCGTATCCACCTTGGCTTTGTTCAAATTAAGTCCATCGATATCGGGAACTCTCCCTGCTCCGTGAACCACCATCTCGGATTCAAAATGACTACGGTTGTCATCATCAGCATGTGTGATCAGTATGTTTCCTTTATTCTCGATAGATGTTACCGGTGCGTTCAAACGGATATCAATACCTGCTTTCCGGAAGGATTCCACCAACATTTTCACCAGCTCGGGATCGAAATGTCTGAGGGGAGATCCATCGATATGGAGTATCCTCACTTCAGATCCGGCGCAAGCCGCTATGTGGGCGAATTCGAACGAGATATAACCGCCGCCAATGAATGTGATACTACCGGGAAGAGTATCCAGCTCCAGGAACCGGTCGCTATGTGTAATGTGTTCCTCTCCGGGCATATCCAGTTCCCTCGGTTTTGAACCGGCGGCGATCAATATATGTTTTCCCTCGAGTTCCTCATAACCGGCCTTCAAGTGATTTTGCCCCGTAAACTGAGCCACCCCATGATAACTGTCAATTCCATTCTCGGTGAATCCCTTCTCAATCATTTCAGAGTTCTGCCGGGTAAAACTCCGTTTGAACTCAATTAAATCCCTCCAGCTGATTCGGGATTTGCCATCAATGCCCTTACCTTTCATCGCTTGACTTCTCTCGATAATTTCAGCGGCGCCAACCAGCACCTTTTTGGGATCGCAACCGCGCAGAGCGCAGGTTCCTCCGAATGGTCGGGAATCGATTATAGCGGTATTCCACCCGGCGGCTGCGCATTTCGATATAGCGGTTCGCCCTGCGACTCCGGTTCCGATTACGATCAGATCATACTTTTTAGCCATATTGAACTACCTTATGTTAAACCATAAATTTTCAATGAATCAAACGATTTACTACCTGATAGAATTAAAGTGCAGGTATATGCGTAACTTAAACTTAAACACAGCCATGCCCTTGAATCGTTCCTTCGATATTGATTATTCCTAAGATTATATGGATTTATGTGGTCATTTCTATCCCGTATTATTCATAAATTTCTTAATCGGTAGCGGAAGCCTTGCGTTTCCGGCTCTTTACCGGACTCCAAATTCCGGACCGTAAATTGCTTTTTGTTGTGAAATCCCCGAAGGACAAGCCTTCGGCTACGGTTTGCTGGCTTTTATGAATTATACGGGTGATGATTTAGCTGAAGGGGATTGAATATTGGAGGGAGGGATCGCATCCCTCCCTGCCTGTTATTGTTATGATTATTTAACCAGATTCATTTTATTGGTTAGTATCCGGTCGCCTGTCTGCAATTTGTAGAAATAGACGCCGCTTGAATAATCCGAAGCATTCCATCTAACCGAGTGTTTTCCCGCGTCTTTATCGGTATCCACCAGAGTTGTTATCTTCTGACCAAGCATGTTGAAGATTTCCAGGGACACGTGTCCGGCTTCCGGCAAGCTGTAGCTAATGGTCGTGGTGGCATTAAACGGATTGGGGTAATTCGTTCCCAAAGCAGTTTCCGAGGGGATAACCGCTTCCTCCTCCTCGAACCAGCCATACACATTCCAGTCTTCGGCATCGCCGCCTCGGGGATCGACAACGACGAATTCGAAGGAAGTTTCGCTCACCGCTTGCCCCGGATAGATGCCGCCATAAGCGATATAATCATAGAATCCGACCGGAGCGGAGATAGGAACATTTTGCCGCATTCCGAGCTGCATCATGGTGTCCAGAGGCGCGATCGGAATATCCTCAAATAACCTCACCGGACCGTACATACCGTAATCCGGCACGTCAACCATCAGCCAGACATCCACATTCTGCGCGACGTCAGTATTATTGACCAATGCTCCTCCATATCCGAAGGAACCGCCTCTTGGAGCTACCGTGGGATATTCATCGGGCTGCATGAACACATCAATATCGAGGGGTTGACTATACTCCGCGGGATGATCCAGGTACATAACAGGATTCTCGGTCTGCGCGCCTTCATTCTGTGGTATACCGCCAGCATCTTTGTCATTAATGTAGGTGATGTAGATATAGTCGTCCACCTGCTCGGCTAAAGTTGACCAGTGGTCCGAATCGCAATCGCCGGGAAGACATCCGGGCGTAGCCGTATTCGTCAGGTTTACCGGGTCAGACCAGGTTACGCCGCCATCTGTGGAGTACGAGTAATACAGTTCGCCATTGGAGTAGCCTCCTGCTGAAACATCAATATCGTCAAAATGAGTCCAGAGGGCATGCAAGCTGTTGTCGGAAGCAACCGATATTGACATTTTGGATGCGGAACGATTCCAGGCGCCAGGATATGACGGATGCCAGGCATTATAAACCAGGTTGGTGCCGGTAGCTTCGGACCAATGCCAGAGCATACAGGCATCAAGTGTAATTGTCCCCTCCGCTTCCCAATAACCAGGCGTGTTCCAGATAATGTGGAGATCGCCGTTGTAATCGTAGCAGGCGTCAAGGTCGCAATACGCCCTCAGCGTGTCGTCATATTGATAGTTGGTGATATTATTGATATCGCCGTAGTTCCAGGTTTCGCCATCGATCGATTCGATGTATGAAACATCATTGTTGTATTGGTCCGGATCGTTCAGATTCCTCGGCATGGTGAATACGATGGCAACCTTACTATCAACCGGGGATGATACCGGTTGTGAGGCGATCTCCATCAAAGTTCTGACAGCAACCAGGTTCGTCCAGGTATATCCCATATCTTCCGACCAGGTATGCGCACAATTCTGAGGATCGCCCGCCCCCGGCACAGATTCGTGATTGCAGACGTGGATCCTGCCGTTATAATCACAAGTTACATAGGGCCAATAATATGTGTAATCGCCGGGGATTTCGCTGGGAACGGGGAATTCCGTGAACAAACCCAAACCGCATGCCGCGTCTATTGCCACGCGGGTTTCTTCGGCGCCGGAGACCGCATTATGAAAAGCTATTATTGCGGCTCCATCCTCATTCATATCTATGGTGGTATACCCATCTCTCGTACCGGAAGTGGCGGGTATTCCGTCATCGCCCCAGAATGGCTGTCCCCCTTGCTCCTCTATGAAGTTGTAATAGATGATCCTTTCGCCGGTCCAGTCCCGAATACCGTTCATCCAGCTTATATGAATTCCGCATGGATGCACCGCTATTCTGTTACCGGTCGAGCAATTGGTTTGATAGTCGTAATAGGTTCTACCGACCATTGTACCCGGGGAATCCAGTATGACATCATCCCGTAAAGGAATCGCTGGTTGGTGCATAGCGGACTGAGGAATCGGTTCTACATCAGCTAATCGTTCTGCTTTCTGCGCTTCAGCGATGGACATTTTATGAATCTGACCACTATCGCGGGTCGCCCCTGAGACCATGCCGGAAATACATAGCGTACCTATAATTGTTAACGTTAGTAAAGTTTTCACTTTTCCCTCCACATTTGAAGAATTTGTTTAAGAGTGCTTAGAATAAAAGTTATCCGGAATTATTTTTTCTGCATGATCACCTCCCAACAAAAGCGATTATGATTTTTGTCATCATTTTATTGCTGAATTCTGTCTGCTTCAACGAGGTCATACTTCATTAGAAAACCTGGTCTTTAAAGCCGTTTTGATATTATAGATTCCGGATGAATGTATTCCAGCTTCCCATGATAGGGAGTGACGATTACCGATATAGACGGTATTGACAGAGATAGTTTTCTTTTCTCCATAACTGACTACTTTTATATTTGCATTAGATTTTTGCGCAAATCTTATGGAAGAAACTTATAGTTCGCCCCTTCCTGAAAACTGAAAAAGCGATTTAAATATGGTCATCACAACCTCCGAGACCTATAAAATGCTGATTTCGAAATAGAATGTCAATGAATATTTTAAATATTTGCATTTCGTAATAAGAGTTAATATCGAATACAATATTCTTTTAATTCATGGTTCCCGGTTGACTATTCGGGCGTGTCAATGTACATTTACCGTGAATCTAATCTGAAACTTTCCAGGTAAATATGAGTGATTCCTATAATCAGTTTATTCAATGTATTCTTATTACGCTTATAGTTATATCTTTAGTATTCCTTATCAACGGATGCGACTCCAATCCGAAAGAACCGGATATTCCGCCCGAAGTCCTGCCGGAGCTTCCGATATCAGAACGAGATTTCCAAGTCGGCATAGCCGGTATCATCCCCCGGAATTATCCCAACTCGACCGAAGAAGATTATTTGCTTTTCACCGAAGAAGCGAAGTTGGTTGCGGAATACGTTGGACCGTATGCCCCCTGGGACGATCCGGGAGTTACCGAGGGGATCGAGTTCGTTCAATATCATGTAGCCGACGTAAAGCCGTTGATTGCTTTGGGATTCAATATGGACTCGGTTGAGGTCGGCTATTTCGAGCGAGTAAGAGACAGCTATCGCGAAGCTGTACTGGAGGTAGTAAGTGACTATCAACCTGAATATATTGCTGTCGGAGTTGAAGTAAACAGGCTTATCGTGGAAAAGAGCCGGGATATCTTCGATGAATACGTGGAAACATACCTGCATATCTATGACGCAATCCGTGAGATCGATACACAAACCAAAATCTTCGCTACTTTCCAACTCGAATATATGAAAGGCGCCGCTTATCTCACTGGCATGGAATTCGAGCCGCACTGGGACGCGCTGGAAAGCTTCGATGAGAAACTTGACCTGGTGGGATTGACCGTTTACCCCTTTCTTGAGTACTCAACAGTTTCTGAAATACCTGACGGCTATTATCAGGAGATAAATCAGTATATTGATAAACCTGTTATTATTGCCGAAATGGGATGGTTATCCCAGGATGTTTTGACCGTAGAAGGTAGCGAACAGGAGCAGGTGGATTTCGTTGTCGATTTTTTGGAAGCATCGGAAGATTTGAATATGGAATTGATGATGTATTCTTTCCTCTACGAGCCGATAGGCGTGGAACCATTGTTCAGCAGCATAGCGCTTAAAACCAATGATGGTGAGGAGAAGGAGGTTTATTCCTACTGGAGAGCGCTTAAAGAGTTAACTATGAATTAATCGGATTGGTCTTATTCCCTCAGCAAAACATCGCAGGTGAGTTTGACTTTATTCAAGGCTTTACGGAAAACGCCGCCTTTTTGAGCCTGAGAACGCAGCGTAACGATAGCTCTTCGCTGTAAAGAGTATACGGAGATTCCTTTTTTCTTCGGCGCTACCGTCTTTCCCGCGGCTTCCTCCAATGGTTTCCAAATGGTATCCGCCGGATACCCGAAAGTTTCCAGATCATCGGGATCTATCTGGGCGATAACTTTCTGCATCAAAGCGAGTTTGTCCGGATCGGAAGCAAGATCATTTACCCACTTTTTCACCGACTTAGTCGTGGGACGGCTGTGTTGTTTCACGCCGATAGGATCGCCTAATCCCTTCTTGGCTTCCGGGGCAGGTTCTTTTTTTCCGTAATCGATAGTCTCCTTTTCGAACGGAATACCGATATGGTCGTAAATCTTGCCTATCCAGCCTTCGGGATCCTTAACGAGGTCTTCGTACTTCACATGGATAAAGGGAACTTCATCCTGACGAATGAATTTCGCCATAGCCGGTATATAGCGATTCAATATTGGATTGTATTTCTGAGCTGTCTGATAATCGCCGTCGAAAAACGAATTGGCAAACGATGCGAATATCGCCAACGGATGGCGTGACAACACAATATAGTTCGCATCGGGATATATCTTGGATAGAAACTGCAAAATCAATCCATAGGCTGGTGTCTTATCCAGATAAATCTTCTTGCCGGTAGTCGAAAGCAATCGTCCGTATAGCACATCACAATAAGCCCGGCAGGCGTCGATATAATCCTGCTCCTTATTCGGAAGGTTGGAGACGAAAAGCCTCTGCGATTCCGCCGCCAGGATATGGTCATAAGGGGCTTTATCTACTTTATCAAAATACCCCAGATGCGCCAGCGGGGTCAAAAGATGCGGCTCGGGTCCCCCCATTATCATAGAATGAGATTCCAGGATACGCTCCAGCATAGTGGTTCCGGAACGCGGCATACCTATTATAAATAATATTTGATGTTCCATAAAATTATCTCCAAAGTCTATCTGCAAATGAGTTCATCAAGGTTTGACGGACAAAAGCCGCATTTACTTAGCCAGATCGCTTTTGATCTGAACCATCTTGTTCTTTAAATCTGGAATGTCATTGGTCACAACTTTCCAGGTTAGCTTCAAATCGATTCCAAAATACTCATGAATTAGAATGTCTCTCATCCCTGCGATTTCTTTCCATGCTATATCGGGGTAGCGAATTTTTATTTCCTGCGGGACATTTTTTACTGCTTCGCCTATTATCTCAATACGCCGTATGATAGAATCCTGAAGTTGAGTCGTCTTTAAAAAATCTTTTTCACTTTTGTTACTTGTATACTCCTCTATCAATTCAATAGATTCTAATATATGATCAATGAAAATTTCAGGATTCCTCTTCAAAAGATAATCTCTTGCTCCGCCAGGATTTTCTTTCTCAGCAGATGGTGAAGGGAATCGTAAGTGAGAACATCGACTTTCCTCCCTATCGATTTCTCAAGTTCCATCTTCAGACGAACCAAATCAAGCAGGCTTTTATCACTTTCGAACTCGATGAGTAGGTCGATATCGCTCTCAGCCGTCATCTCGCTTCTCACTATAGAACCAAACAAACCTGCTTTTTTCACTCCATGCTTCCGGGCAATCTTACTGATTAGTTTTTTAATTTTGGTTTTATCGGCTTCCATCTCGGAGATCACCACGTAATTTACTTAGTCTTGCTTGCTTCCCTCAAGGGCTCTAATGTCAATTCACCTTCGTTTTCTTTCTCAACGATCGAATATACGCTAAATAGCTTAATCCCCTTTTTTTCGCTTCTTCGGCAAGTATCTTCCTGACCATACAGACTTGCAGTAGCGCCGGATCGTTAGGGAATTCCTTCCTCATACTGTTTTTGATATAGATAATCTCAGAACTCAAGAGTATATTTGTTTTGCGCTTCGTAACAAATCCAGTCGGATTTATTTTCCAATAAGAATAAATACATTGAACCTGTTATTGATACTATACACACGGTTTGATCCTATTAATCCCTTGACTAAAGGAACAAATGTACTACTTCACCCGCTTCGGTGCCTTCTTCTCCCATTCGACGATTATCGGGCTGGCTACGAATATAGAGGAATAAGTACCGATGACAATTCCCAATAATAGGGCGAAGGAGAAGTCACGTACAACCTCCCCGCCTAAAACCAATAGTGATGCTACCACAAAAATCGAAGTTAAACTGGTGATGATCGTACGGGATAACATCTCATTGATGCTGGTGTTAATTGTCGTGCCGAAACCGGAGCGTTTTCTGAAGAGTTTAAGATTCTCTCGGATCCTGTCGTACACCACGACCGTATCGGTAAGGGAGTATCCGGCAAGAGTAAGTAAAGCAGTTACGACTAACAGAGTGAATTCCTTCTGGAGTATAAAGAATATACCCATAACCGCGAGGACATCATGGAATGTGGCGACAGTAGCGGCTACGCCGAATCTAAAATCAAAACGTATCCATATATAGACCAGAATCCCTAACAGGGAAAGAATGATAGCCAATCTCGCTTTGCTCTTAAGCGTTTCACCGACCGATGGTCCTACATCCTCTATTGAATCCAGAACGTATTCGTTGTCAGGCATTTCCTGCTTTATAAGTGACAACAACCGATCTCCTAACAACGAGTCAGACTCGGTTTCGACCATCTTAGACTTAATCAGAAAAGAATTAGGCGGGATATTCTCGCCCTGTATTTCCGTGATCTGAGCATCGCCGTACCCGGCTTCCGATAAAACTCCCCGCAACTCCCCCACTTCAACCGGTTTCTCAAAAGAACCTCTCATTAATACGCCACCGGTGAAATCTATGCCGAGATTTGCCGACCCCATGAAAATGCCGACAACCGATATTATGCCGAGGATCATAAGAATGCCGGACACAAAAAGCGCGATTTTTCTTTTGCCTATGAAATCAATATTTGTTTGACCTATTATTCGTAACATCGATACTCCTTGAATTCCGCCCTAAATCTATATACTTAAACTCTTGTAACCTTTTCTTAATTCAAAAATAACTTTGGTGGTAAAAAACGCCGTGAACAAACTGATAAAAATACCGAGCGCCAAAGTAACCGCAAATCCCCTTACCGGTCCGGTACCGAGGATAAACAGGAACAAAGCCGTAATCATGGTTGTGACACGGGAGTCGATAATTGTCAGCAATGCTCGGTTGTAACCGGCGTCAATCGCTGCCCTCACAGTTTTGCCGGTTAACAACTCCTCCCTGATCCTCTCGAAAATTAATACATTGGAGTCGATAGACATACCTACCGTAAGGATAATTCCCGCAATGCCCGGCATGGTCAAAGCCGAATCTAAACCCGCCATCACTGCCAGAAGGAAGAAAATATTGAGGAATAATGCCAGATCGGCGATAACTCCGGATGCTCTGTAATAAAGTATCATAAAGCCCATGACAGCGATTAAAGCGATCATTGCTGAAATCCTTCCCTTTTCGATCGAGTCCTGACCCAAACTGGCGCCGACTACCGAATTTTGGATGATTTTAACCGGAGCCGGAAGCGCACCGGCTCTCAATACAATCGCCAGATCCACTGCATCCTCAAAAGCAGCGCCGCCTCCCATGGTTATCTGTCCCCGGTCGCG
>WJIR01000044.1 GCA_014730175.1 Candidatus Zixiibacteriota bacterium | reverse complement strand
GTGTTAGCATGGATTTGAGCAGGGGTATCCGGAACATTATGCAATCACACAGTTGTATCTCATTGTTAAGCAGTCTGTATTGTTGATTTTGTTTTAGTGAAAGGAATTTTATGTGCGGTATTGTCGGATATGTAGGAGATAAACAAGCGGTGCCAATTTTGGTGGAGGGATTAAAGCGATTAGAATATCGTGGTTACGATTCCGCCGGTATAGCAATTTTGGAAAACGGTACCCTTTATTTGGACAAGACCGTGGGTAAAATTGCTAATCTGGAGACGAAGATACGCGGCAAAAAGTTTGCAGCAACCACCGGCATCGCCCATACCCGCTGGGCGACTCACGGCATTCCAAACGATATAAACGCCCATCCTCACATGGATAGCAACGGAAGGTTAGCAGTTGTTCATAACGGTATCATCGAGAATTACCGGGGCTTAAAACGATTTCTGGAAAAGCGGGGACATCAGTTCCGATCGGATACAGATACCGAGATCATAAGTCACCTGATAGAAGAATATTACAACGGTGATTTGGTCGAAGCTGTCCGCACCGCTATGTCGCAGGTTACCGGAACTTATGGTATCGCCGTGGTTAGTTTGGACGATCCCGATGTAATCGTAGTGGCGCGTCATGGCTCTCCGCTGGTTTTGGGGATGGGCGAAGGCGAGGTTTTTGTGGCGTCCGATGTTTCCGCGATGCTCGGACATACGAAGCATGTGGTCTATCTTGAAGACCGGGAGATCGCCAAAGTAGCAATCGATGGTTTCGAGATTTCCACCATTGACAATGTACCGGTCTCCAGGGAATTAGAAGAGATTTCCTGGGATCTGGATATGATAGAAAAAGGCGGATATCCTCATTTCATGCTGAAAGAGATATTCGAGCAACCCACTACCGTCCATAACGCTCTCAGGGGAAGGCTTAATTTTGACGAGAAAACGGCACGGCTCAATGGACTTAATCTGCAATTCGACGAACTTCGTCATATCCGGAGAATCATCATTACAGCCTGCGGAACAAGCTGGCATGCGGCATTGATCGGGGAATACTTAATCGAGGAATATGCCCGTATTCCGGTCGAGGTTGAATACGCCTCCGAATTCCGATATCGTTCACCGATTATCAACGACGGAACCATACTTTTCGCTATCAGCCAATCCGGCGAAACCGCGGATACGCTGGCGGCGCTGCGGGAAGCCAAACGCAAAGGCGCCACCGTACTCGGGATTTGTAACGTGGTCGGTTCCACTATAGCGCGCGAAACCGACGGCGGCGTTTACATCCATGCCGGGCCGGAAATAGGGGTAGCTTCCACCAAAGCATTTACATCTCAGATAACGGTGTTATCACTGATATCAATACTATTAGCTCGCATGCGTTACATGTCGGCTGATGAAGGCGGGAGATTGATAGAAGCGCTAAGCAATGTCCCATCACAGATCGAAGAAATCCTCAAGCATGATGCCGATATTAAGAAAATAGCTGAAAAATATTATACCGCGGATAACTTCCTCTATCTCGGTCGGGGTTTAAATTTCCCGGTTGCGCTTGAAGGCGCTCTCAAGCTAAAGGAGATCTCATACATCCATGCCGAGGGATATCCCGCTGCGGAAATGAAGCATGGTCCGATCGCTTTGATTGACGATAAAATGCCCGCAGTTGTTATAGCTATCAAAGATGGGGTTTACGAAAAGGTAATCTCCAATATCGAAGAGATTAAAGCCCGCAGCGGAAGGGTGATCGCATTGGCGACCGAAGGCGACGACCGGATCAGTAGCCTGGTTGATGATGTAATTTATATGCCCAGATGCATACCGTTTGTCAGCCCGTTGCTCAATAGTATTCCGTTGCAATTACTTGCATATCATATGGCGGTTTTGCGGGAATGTTCGGTTGACCAACCCCGCAATTTAGCCAAAAGCGTTACCGTGGAATAAGTCTTTTAGGCATCTAACTCACTTTATTCCAATTCATTACCCTTGGAAACCGTTTGTAATCGGTTTCACTGATACTCCGGAACTTTTTTAACTCTATCTCAATGGTTCCCTTTTGTACTATCATCCATTATATCCGTCCTCATTCTCATAATTTAAACCAGATTATTGCTTTGCGAGTATCAATTGCTTATATTTGAAACCGTTCACAGATAGAAGATTTACTTAAGGTGCAAGTTTGATATATCTCATCTGGATAATTCCATTACTTATCCTCACTGTCTTTTGCGCAGTTATTTTCATTCCTTTCGTCGGGGAATTCCAATACAAGAACGGATCCAGGAAGATGCTGGTGAGATGGTGGATGTTTTCGGTAGTATCTAATGATAAGTATTCGTATTTGAGAGTCTTCAATAAGAATCTGCTACGGTTCAAAAAAGGGGACAGTGAGGATGTTGTTCTCGATGAGAAACAGATCATAGCTCCTTTCAAAAAGAAAAAGGATAAGGATAAGGAACAAGAAAGGGAAGAAAAGAAGAAAACGAGATTTAGATTATCCGCAATATTATCCCATCAAGGGCTTGTTATCAGAATAATCACTAAAACGTTTTCGACAATAAAACGTATGATAAGGGGATTCGGGATCAAGAAACTGAATCTTGAGATCAGGAACTTAGGTATTAATCCCTTTTATGCCGGTCAAGGATATGCTCTCTATTACGGCTTTGTTTACCCATATACTAATGAAAAATACAGAGTTATATATGAACCATTTCACAAGGGGAACAGTTGTTTTCAAGTAGCGGCTTGTCTTTATCTTTATAAAATATTGGCGGCTATAATTTATTTTGTTATTGCCATTCCGAAAAGAGAAACTTATAGATTAATAAAATCATTGAGGAATTAGTGTTAATTGTTTTAAAGAAAGGTGAATAATATGCCTAATCAGGTAGAAGAAATCATGCGCGCTATAGTAGGCGAGTTAAAATCTATGGCGAATTCGGAGTCGATAATCGGTAAACCTATCACGGTTGAAGGCAAACTTGTAGTGCCGATATGTAAAATGACGGTTGGATTCGGCGCCGGCGGCGGAGAAGGCGAAGAAAAAGAAACCAGGCGCGGATTCGGCGGCGGGGGCGGCGGAGGTGCAATGCTTGAGCCCGTCGGTTTCATTATCGTAGTCGGTGAAAAAGTTTCCTTGCTGCCTGTTAAACCCGGAAAAACCGGTGAGATTATCGAGATGATCCCGTATCTAATCGACAAAATCAAAGGACTTAAGGGCTCCGGGAAGAAGGGGAAAGGAGCCGGCGGCGAGGGTAAGGAAACAGAGGAGGATACTGAATTCCAGACCGAGGAGATTTAAAGCAAATCCAATATTAGCTTCTTAAAGGGCAATCGAATGGACAAAGCGGCTATAATTTTGGCGGCAGGCAAGGGCAAGCGAATGAAATCCGATCTTCCCAAGGTCCTGCACAAGCTTAATGGTAAACCTATAGTTGATTATGTGATAGATAATGTCCGAAGCGCTGGTTATAATAAGGTAATACTGGTGATAGGTCATGGGCGTGAATTGGTTAAGAAGGAGTTGTCCGATCGTGATTTGGAATTCGCAATCCAGGCTGAGCAATTGGGAACCGGCCATGCTGTTAAGTGCGCCGAGCCTTTTCTGACAGAATTCGACGGTACGGTGCTGGTTCTCGCCGGAGATATGCCTTTGATAAGCCCGACGACAATTAACAAACTAACCGATACTCACGCCCATTCCAAAGCGGCTGCCACTGTCCTTTCGGTCAAACTCCCCGATCCGACCGGATATGGTCGGATAGTGCGGAACGAACGAGGGGAATTTATAAGAATTACCGAAGAACGAGACGCTACCCCTGATATCAAGCGAATCAACGAAGTAAATACCGGTATTATCTGCTTTGATGCTAAACCGCTGTTTGAAGCTATCGCCCTATTACGGTGTGATAACGAACAGGGGGAGTATTATTTGACCGACTGCATCGAGATCTACGTCGATAAAGGTGTAAAAGTAAGCGCCGTGGTTGCCGATGATTATCGTGAAGGGATGGGGATTAATTCAATCGATCAATTGAAGGAAGTGGAAGCGATTCTTCGGGAAGATTAATATTAACAAAATTGTTGTTGACATTTTTTCTCTAACCAGATAGATTTACTGGAACTACGTTTAGTTTTGATCGTTTAACTGTCAAACAGAGAGATTCCTGAAAACTTGATAATGCGCAAAAGTTTACTTTTATTAAGCCTATTATTTATTACATTTTTTTCATTCGGTTTATCCGGTCATGCAGTCGCTCAACAGAATAGCCAGCAAGACGGGTCTAATTTCTTTACTAATATGTTCTCTCCCGGATTTTCATTGCTGGATCCGGATAAGTTAGATATGTCCCACAGCTATTCATTTACATATTTTTCCGGGTCGCGGGGATCAGGTAGTATCGGAATGTTGATGAATTCTATAGAATATCGCGTTTCCAACCCCTTAACCATTACGGTTGATTTGGGAGTGCTGCATAGTCCCTCCGCTTTGATAAGCAGGTCGGACAGCGGTATTTCGCCTACCGTAGTGCCCGGTTTCAGATTGCACTATCAACCGAGTGAGAACATGTTTTTTCAGATAGATTTCAGATCGTATCCCCAAGGTTATTATTGGGGAAGGGGTTCCCACATCAATGATTTTGGTGGTTCAGTAGAGTTTCGGGGCAGATAATCGCCGCAAGCATTTTGAAATCAAATATCCTATTTTCCAGATAATTTTCACAAAACAGTTTTAGATTTGCCGTAAGTATAACATACATTTCTCGTTAGAATGCGTAAAACCCCAAGAACGAAAAAGAAAAAGCTGAAAAAGAAAAACAGCGACAAACCCCGCTTTTTGGTGGTTACAGCGATTACAACCGGACTGTTGGGAGCTTTTGTTCTTCTTTTCCTTTTATCATTTTTCAGGCAGGTTACAGTTTCATCGGCGCCGGAAATGAGAAAGGATATCGTACGAGTACAAATTCTCAATGGTTGTGGGATTCAGGGATTGGCTGAACGTACCGGGGATAAAATTAGGAATATTGAGAACGAGTCCATCCGTTTTGATGTTGTGGAGGTAAAGAATGCTCCCGTATTCGGTTTTGACAGGACATTGGTGGTTTCCCGAAAAACCGATGATAGAGGTGCGCAACTAATGGTTGAGCATTTAGAGCTGTCGAATCCTGTATTGACCGAGCGGTTGGCTCGCAATCCACTTGAAATTGATGTAACTTTGGTGGTTGGAAGTGACTTTGAGGAGTTAGAGATATAGTTAAGAAAAATCACACCGAAATCATCTCTCAATTAAAAGAGAATTCCAATTCGGAAAGCGGTGATCTGACGATTAAGATATCGGAGTTAGCGTTATCTAAGAAAGCCAAAGATATAAAAATACTGGATTTACGGAACTTATCAGATGTAGCTGATTACTTTGTCGTCTGTTCCGGTGACGTTTCCCAGCAAGTAAAAGCTATTATTGACGCCATTGAAGAAGGATTATTAAAAAATGGTATAAAACCGTGGCATATCGAGGGTTATAGTCATGCAAACTGGGTGATTTTGGACTACGTTGATGTTGTTGTACATGTCTTTAATCAGGAGATTCGTCAATTTTACGATTTGGAAGGACTTTGGGGCGATGCTCCGTGTCTTGAAATAAAAGATAGCAGTTGACCTTAATTTTCGGAATAGTTAATATCCTTTTCTCACAAATCGACTCTTGGGATAATGGCTACCGAAGTGATTTCATTCTTAATCAAAGAAAATTAAAACTTTAGGAGGTTTATAGGTAATGGATATTGTAGAACTTAAGGGGATGACCATCTCCGAATTGCTTAGTCTGGCGGAGGATTTGAAAATCCCGGGCTGTAGCGGTCTGCGAAAGCAGGAACTTATCTTTAAAATACTCGAAGCGCAAACGGAGAAAGATGGACTAATCTTTGCCGAGGGCGTATTGGAAGTGCTATCGGAGGGCTATGGATTTTTAAGGTCGCCAAGTTATAACTACCTTCCCGGCCCAGACGATATCTATGTTTCCCCCTCTCAGATCAAGCGATTCGACCTCAAAACCGGTGATATCCTTTCGGGTCAGGTTCGTCCTCCGAAGGATTCAGAAAGGTATTTCGCTCTGCTGAAAATTGAGGCGGTTAACTACGAGAATCCGGAGATATCAAAGCACAAAACGCTTTTTGATAATCTCACACCGGTTTACCCGGATAAAAAAATCCGCTTGGAGACCGATCCCAATAATTATACCACGAGGATAATCGACCTTCTTTGTCCGGTTGGACGGGGTCAGAGAGCATTGATCACCTCACCACCGAAAGCAGGAAAGACGATTATTCTGCAGAACATCGCCAACGCTATCGCAGAGAGTAATCCCGATGTGATAATTATGGTGTTGCTGATCGATGAGCGCCCGGAAGAGGTAACCGATATGGAGAGAAGCGTCCATGGCGAAGTCGTTTCATCGACATTCGATGAGCCCGCCGACCGCCATGTTCAAGTTGCCGAGATGGTTTTAGAAAAAGCCAAGAGATTGGTGGAGCACGGCAGGCATGTAGTGGTCCTGCTGGATTCTATTACGCGTCTGGCAAGAGCTCATAACGCCGTGGTTCCTCACTCGGGTAAAATACTTTCCGGCGGTGTGGATTCCAATGCTCTACACAAGCCTAAGCGGTTTTTCGGAGCTGCCAGGAATATCGAAGAAGGAGGTTCGTTAACCATTGTCGCAACGGCACTAATCGAAACCGGCAGCAGGATGGATGAGGTTATTTTCGAGGAATTTAAAGGCACCGGTAATATGGAGCTAATCCTCGACAGAAGGCTTTCGGATAGAAGAACATTCCCGGCCATTGATATTACCCGCAGCTCAACCAGAAAGGAAGAATTACTGATGTCCGATGGTGATCTGAAACGGGTATGGATATTACGCAAAATATTAACTGAGATGAATCCGGTCGATGCTATGGAATTCCTTTTGGAGAAAATGCGGGGTACGAAATCCAATAGTAAATTCCTTTCCGGCATGAATGGATGACAACTGAGGATCGGTGGTGTTTTCTCGAGAGGGTCGCTGGAGCTTTCCACCACGCCGACGCCTCCCGAAAATCGCCCTCAGCCTGTCTCACCTTGCTTGTTAAATTAGTCGGATTCCGTTAACTGAAAACATTCATATCTTGTTGCTTCCTGCCAATGAGCCGATTTGACGGTCTCTGCACCTGAGCTGACGTTACTTACGTGTGAACCAATTCCCATACGTCCTGGGGGCGCCTCGACTTGTTGGGGCGAAGACGGGGTGTGTTGGTGCGTGCTGTCGGGTCGCCGTACCCGACAGCGAAGGGTGGCATGCTTAGCTCGAAGCCGAAGGCGAAGAGATAAGCATGTTTGTATCCCGATAAATCCCCTCATCCCCTGACCCCTTCTCCCACTGAATGGGAGAAGGGGAACTTTCGAATGGTCATCGGTGCAGATAATTGGAATATTTCGTTCTATCAATCCGTATTTCCCTCTCCCGTTCCGCGGGAGAGGGTGTCCCGCGAAGCGCGGGACGGGTGAGGGGGCGTCTGCGGCGCCGGCAGCGCGGTAGGTCGGGTTCCGGAATTCGGCGACAGCCGAATGGAGAAACCCGACATTATTCATGGTGCGGTCAGGTGAGGGCACCTGACCGCACTTTCAATTCCCGAAGGACAAGCCTTCGGCTACGAATTAATGTTTTTTATGAATTATCCGGGTTAAATAAAAAATGCGAGGTAAGAAACCTCGCATTTTTCAAGAATCGAATAATCCTACTTATCTGATAAGCAGCATCTTCTTTACAGCAGTATGTTCACTGGTGTTGAGACGATAGAAGTAAAGCCCCGTGGAAGCATCGGTACCGTTTTGATTCAATCCGTCCCAGGTTACCGAATAACGTCCGGCAGGTTGAACTTCGTTGATCAAATTAGCGACTTCCTGTCCCAGGACATTAAAGATCACCAATTCCACGTGAGTATTCTCCGGAAGGTTATAGTATATTTTCGTTTCCGGGTTGAACGGATTGGGATAATTCTGCAGCAATTCAAATTCAGTCGGAATCTCGTTGACTAATCCGTCATCAATACCGGTAAGAGACTCTAACCACCGATGGTGTCTCTCCGTGTTGTAACCGTACATGATCCAATCATCACTGTTGAGTTCAGTTTCGGATTTGTGATCGATGACGACGAGATTGTCGGCAATCTGTCTCAGTCCCACGGTCAATTCGGTGTCATTATCGCCGTCAATATCACCGAGAGCCAGCGATGAAGTAGTGAGTGTGCCATAAGTAGGCACCGGGAAGTTTTGCATGGGTACGCCATTATGATTGAAACCGTAGATAACGCCATCTTTGGCGGCAACCATGATTTCTTTCAAACCGTCGGCATCCATATCGGCAACGACCGGAGAGCTGTTAGCTGAGCTTCCCATCTCCACCGGGAAACCGCTCACGATTTCACCAAACTGGTTTATCAGGTAGAGCTCGTTGCTATTATTAGCTGCGACTATTTCCACGCCGCCCTGATCATAACGAACATTGGCAGTCACCATATCGGATTTAATCGAAGAGCCTATATTAATCGGGAATCCCGATATGCCGCTGCCATCGCCCTCGAATGCATAGATATCTCCATCCTGTGTTCCGATCACGATGTCAACCACCATATCGAATGTAAGATCTCCTAACGAAGGCGATACCCATATCTGGCTACCCAGATCGATCGGGAATCCGCCAACCGGCGTTCCGTCGTGATTCCAGGCATGAAGCTGACCGGATAGAGTTCCACCGACTATTTCAATGTTTCCATCGTCGTCAATATCGCCGACAGCAAGGCTTCCGTAGAACTTGTCGCCGGTATCGACCGGGAAACCGCTCAACTCAGCGCCGCTCCCGTCGTAGCCGTACACTTTGCCATCGCCGAAACTCGGGAAGAACATATCCAGCATTGCGTCATCGTCTATGTCAACCAGAGTCGGGGTTCCGTAATAAGAAATTCCTGCCGAAATCGGGAATCCGCTGGCAATCTGTCCGTCATCATGGATAACATAGATATTCCCGGACTTGGTAACAGCCACTAATTCGACCGCAGCGTCACCGGTTACATGACCGATTGCAATACCGTTATTAATATCTCCGTCAACCTCCACCGGGAAACCGGGAAGGTTGTTACCATCCGCATCAATAGCGAAAATCTTTTCGCTTGCGGTCCCGAAGATCACCTCTTCGCCGCCGTTTCCGTCCAGATCGTAGAAAGCCATTGCGCCTTCCATGTTGCCGTCAACCGTTAACGGGAAATTCTCCTGATTCAACAGGACGTCCAGCGAAAACTCGATAGTTTTTTGGTAATCGCCATCCGCGGTTATATCGAGAGTCAAGGTAGCGGTATGTACCGGACAGTCAGCATGAACCGATATAGTGAACGGATCGTCCGAATTGTCCACGGTTTCACCGCCATCGATATCACCGAAATCAGTGGTAGCGTCGGTGAAATCCATGTACTCACTTCCGCTGATTTCACCGCTAACATTGGTAGCATCCGCCCACATATTCTGGATGCTAACAACCAGCTCGATATCCTCGCCCGGATTCAAGATTCCGTCGCCGTCATCATTGGTTATGGTGTGTTCAGTATCCAGAAGTACAATGTTGGGATAATCGGAACCGGCTAACGAGGCGAAAGCATCAACTCTACCTGAACCGAGTAAACCTTCCCAGTCGGGGTTAGCGTCATAAAGCGACACGCTATCGGCGTATGCGGTGATAATATCCAATACATCCTGAGGTAGTCTGCTTAGCTCCTGTGCTTGTATTAACGCAGCGACTCCGGATGTGATGGGCGAAGCCATGGAGGTTCCCCCGAGCGATGTATAGGTGTCATGCGCCCAGGTTGAATAGATAGATACTCCCGGTGCGGAGATATGAACCCAGTCTCCGTAGTTGGTGAAGCTGGCTCTTAAATCGTTCTGCTGCGTAGCGGCTACCGCCAATACGTCTCGATATGCCGCCGGATAATG
>WJIR01000043.1 GCA_014730175.1 Candidatus Zixiibacteriota bacterium | reverse complement strand
CAGGAAGAGCTGGAGAAATTGATAGAGGAGGCTCTGGAGGAACTCCCCCTCAAATATAAAGAAGCCTTCCTGCTGAGATATTACCAAGAACTCCCGGTTAAGGAAGTGGCCAGTATCACCGGTCAAAGCGAGGCGGCTACGAAATCGCGGATTTTACGAGCCAGATTAGCGCTTCGGGACAAATTATCGAGAGCATTTGAGGTTAGTTATGGGAAAAAAATGTCGGGACTACATTAGCGAATTAAATGATTTCATAGATGGCGAGCTGGATCCTCAGCTTTGCCTGGAAATCGAGAAACATATCGGAGAATGCGAGAATTGCCGTATTATGGTGGATTCGCTCCAGAAGACAGTGAAACTATGCCGTGAGGGTAAGTCCGAAAAACTACCTGCGGAACTTGAGAAAAAGCTCAATAATATATTGCTAAAACGCTGGAACGAGAAATTCGGCGCCGCTTGAAAAGCTCATTTTGCCGGCTCATTTACGGGATATGAATAAGCCAAGGGCTTACGAGTGTCCCGCCTACCGTCTCTCAGGAGCGCAGACATTCTTGTCTGCGTAATGCGTGGGACATTCTTGTCCAGCCTCCCGTTGTCGCTAAGAAAAGCAGGTTGGGTTCCGGAGTTAGACGATGGCGGAATGGAAAAACCCGACCGAGTTCGCTATATCATCATTTCGAGTTCGATTTCATCGCGGATCGGTATACTATCGATTCCATAAATAGGAATCTCCGGCTTCAGTTTTCTGTATTGATCGATAGCCCCTTTATAAACCGCACATATTCTAAAACCCAATTTCTGATAAAAACTCCGGGCAGGGGTATTATCATTGGTTGTAACCATCCACAATCGGCGACATTGTCTCGATTCGGCAAATCGCTTGATCGCTTCGATTAGACTTTTTCCTATTCCGATCCCTTCGGTTAAGCTGTTTAAGGCAACAATCTCACATTCGTCATCTTCGATATTAAACGTAATCAATCCCGAACGCTTATCATCTATAATAGCAATAAAACCATCCAGACTATCAACCTGATAGGCTTTTCCTCGTGTGATTACAATCGGGGAACCCCAATGATCAGAGGACAATTTCCTTATCCACTCTTTATCATTTTCTCCTACTGCGCGAATTTCAATCACAGGCGACTCCCAAAATTCTCATTTGTACGATAATATAAATTGAAGCGCAATTTGTGCAAATGTTAAGATGGTTTTCGAACCTTGATAATCATACCTTTCGATTGGGTTTGAATATCAAGTCGTATCCGTAAATGCCGAAAATTCAATAAGAGCCGTTATACCCAGAGCGGGAAATATATTCCAATCCTATTCTTAGTATCCTTCGGGAAAGGTTGGTTTCGTTTGAACTTTTAATATCAAGTGAGGGGGACGTATGGTAACGCCAACTACGACCGAAAGAAAATTATCGGTAAAAAGGGGACTATCTGTAGAAAAGGATGAACAGAGAGCTGTCAAAGATTTCTACAAACAGATCGAACAACCGAATATGTCGGGAATTATATTCTTCGCTTCATCAAAATATGATCCCGAGAAGCTGGGTGAAGCTATGAGGGCTACCTTTGACGTTCCGGTAATCGGATGCACAACCGCCGGTGAAATAACTCCGATGGGCTACTCCGAAGGTTCCTTAACAGGGGTCAGTATCGCTAGCGACGATTTCAAGATGCATACATTTTCCATCAAACCACTAAGAAACCTTAACACTCAAGAGATTGTCCGAATCGGGGAGAGAGCTGAAGAGATCCTTAATCAAGCGAAGAAAAAGGACAATGGAGCAAAAGCGTTTGCACTATTACTAATAGACGGATTGTCAGTAATGGAGGAGACGGTTACCGCTAATCTGCATCAAGCTCTGGATAACATCCCCATAATCGGAGGGTCTGCAGGAGATGATGTAGCATTTGAAAAGACGTATGTATATGCCGAAGGGGAGTTTGTTTCGGATGCTGCGGTGATGGGATTATGTACTACATCATTACAGTTCGAGACATTTAAAACACAGCATTTTGTGCCTACTGACAAGAAATTGGTGATCACGGAAGCTGATCCAAAAAACAGAACAGTAGAGGAAATCAACGGGCAACCTGCCGCTGAGGAATATGCCTCTCTGGTTGGTTTGACGACCGACGAATTAACGCCGATGGTATTCTCCAAGTATCCGGTGGTGCTGAAGATCGGTGGGGAGTATTTCGTCCGTTCCATACAGAAGGTAAATGACGATGGAGGATTAACCTTTTACTGCGCAATTGACAATGGTCTGGTGCTAACATTAGCCACGGGCGTTGATATTGTGGAGAATTTGGAGAACTGTTTTAACAGCCTAACCAAGCGGTTTTCTAATCCCCAGCTGATTATCGGCTGCGAGTGTATTTTACGCAGGTTAGAGGTGCTGGAGAAAGAACTTACCCCGGACGTTGATGAGCGGATGAAAAGGTTTAACGTGATAGGATTCCATACCTACGGCGAGCAGTTCAATTCGGTCCATGTCAACCAAACATTTACCGGAATCGCATTGGGGGAATAATAATGAGTAATTCTCGCGACCTGGAGAAGCAAAATCGGGAACTTCTGGAGAGAATCCGTTCTCTGGATAAAATCAACAAATCCCTTATGAACCGAGTAGAGCGGAGTGTTGATAATTCCGGGAATGCATTTTCCTTATTTGAATCCAATATTCTTCTTCAAAATGCGGTTAATGAGAAAACCAGAGAACTGGAAACGGTAAACGAAAAGCTGCTAAAGGAGATCGAGGAGCGAAAACAGGCTGAGGAAACCTTACGCGAGAGCGAGGGGAAACTCAGAACGCTATTCGATAATGCCGCAGATTTAATCGCGGTAGTGGATACCAGAGGCAGATTTATCGATCTAAGCCGCAAATTCGAGGAGGAAAGCGGTTACAAAAAGGAGGAGATGATCGGCAAAAACGTGATCACGTGCGGCATCGTCTCCAAGAAATCCGCAATAAAGTTAGCCAGCAGTCTCGGTAAGCTATTAAGATTCGAAGAGATTCCCTCATTTGAAGTTGAGGGCGTTCGAAAAGATGGCGGGATTGTGAACTACGAATTGAAGGCGGTTCCTATTGTTCGCGATAATAAAATCATTGCTATACAGGCTATTTTGAGGAATATAGAGGATAGGAAGAGGGCTGAGTCCGAAAGGCTTGCTAATTTAGAAAGAGCCGAAAGGCAGCAATCGGCGCTGCTGAGGCTGCTAACCGACGACTCAATAGCAAACTGTAATATCGAAAAAGCGATTAGGCTCGCAACCGAAGCCTCCGCAGCAGCTCTGAAGGTGGAAAGGACGAGTATTTGGTTACTCAGCAAAGATCGGACTATCTTAGAGTGTGTTGATTTGTATGAGTCCAATTGTAGCGAACATACTTCGGGAGCAACTTTACATGCCGGGCAATATCCCAACTATTTTAAGGCTCTCACTAATGAAAGAGCTATTAATGCTGATGATGCTCGCACGGATCCGAGAACCAGGGAATTTACGGAAAACTACCTGAAACCATTAGGTATAACTTCCATGATCGATTGCGCTATTCGAGTATCGGGAAGAGTACTTGGAGTTTTATGTATTGAGCATGTGGGAAAACCTCGCAGATGGAAAACGGATGAAATATCGTTTAGCAGTCAAATTGCCGACCAGATTGCACAAACTCTCATCAATAGCGAGCGCAAAGCTGCCGAGGACAGCCTGAGGGAAAGTGAAGCCAGGTTCAGAAGCGTTACTAACTCGGCTCACGATGCCATAGTCATCATCGATAGTTCCGGTTCCATCTCGTTCTGGAACAAAGCGGCAGCTGCTACACTTGGCTATTCCGACGAGGAAGCGATTGGTAAAGAGTTTAGCGGACTACTGCTTCCGGAGCGGTTTTATGGAAAATACAGATCGGAACTACTCTCCTTTCAGAAGACCGGTAATAGCGAGGTGATAGGAAAAACTATCGAAATCCTTATGGTAAAAAAAGGGGGGGATGAGATACCGATTGAACTATCCCTGTCGTCTCTACAGCTCAAAGGCGAGTGGCATGCGGTTGGGATAGCGCGCGATATCTCAGAGAGAAAGCAACGAGAAGAAATAAACAAGGCGCATCGCGACTTGAGCATAGCATTGGGTTCCGTTATGAATTTCGAGGAAGCGCTCCGGCTGAGCCTGACAACAACAATCAGGATAACTAATATGGACTGCGGCGCTTTCTACTTTCAAAATGACGAGGGGGGACTTGATTTAATTACCCATACCGGAATCACCCCCGGGTTCGCTGAGCGTGTAAAAGCATTTGCACCGGATGCCCCGGAAACCAATCTTGTCCTTGCCGGGGAGCCGGTTTACTGGGACAGGGGATGCGAAGAACTGAAACAACTCAACGGAAATGAACTGGAGGGATTAGTCAGCAGTTCGGTTATACCGATCCACCATGAAGGTAAGGTCATTGCGAGTATGAATATCGGATCGCATACTCTACCATCATTTCCACAATTGGGGCGTAGTGTTGCAGAGGCGATTGCCGCACAAATGGGCGATGTATTGGCGAGGTTAAAAATCGGAGAAAGTCTCAAGGAGAGCGAAGAACGATTCCGCAACGTCTCCAACTCGGCAAACGATGCCATTATAATCCTGCGCAGGGACGGAACGATATCATTTTGGAACAAAGCCGCTGAAAAAATATTCGGATATTCTTCTTCCGAAGCGTCCGGCAAGAAAGTACTCAATGTTTTACCAACGGAATCAAACTATGAAGATTATAAAGAACTCCTGAACGAATTCAACCGCAACAGCGATATAAAATCCGACGGAAAAACGATTGAGTTGGCAGCCACTCGCAGTAATGGAGATGAGTTTCCGATCGAGCTTTCGATGTCTTCCGTAAAACTGCAGAAAGAATGGCATATAGTCGGGATTATCAGGGATATATCAGAGAGAAAGAAAGCCGAAGAGGAATTGAGGGCAACCAACGAATTAAACCAAAGAATACTTGCCACTGCCGCTACCGCTGTGTTCACGGTGGATACCGAAAGCCGCATTACCAGTATCAATGAGGCTTTCAAGTCCATGACCGGTTATGATGAAGAGGATTTAATAGGGAAAACCTGCGCTTATCTGAAGGATGAAGATTGTGATGAGGTTTGCCATTTGTTTAAGATTAAATCGCCTAAACGTATAGTCAAAGCGCAGCGCAAGATTAAAGCAAAAGACGGACGTTCCCTGACAATATTAAAAAATGGGGATACGCTGAGGGATGAAACAGGTAAGGTGGTTGGTGGCATAGAATCATTCGTGGATGTAACCGATCTGATAGAGGCAAGAGAATCGGCAGAAAAGGCTAAACGAGAGCTTGAAGCAATCAACAGGCAGCTTGAGGAAACCATAAAACATGCCAATCAGATGGCGGTTGCGGCGGAAGCAGCCAACAAAGCTAAAAGCGAATTCCTTGCTAATATGAGCCATGAGATACGAACTCCGATGAATGGTATCATAGGCATGACCGAGTTAGCTTTGGAGACCGAACTAAACGAAGAACAACACGATTATCTAACAACCGTAAAGAATTCCGCGGAAAGCCTGCTAACCATTATTAATGACATCCTGGATTTCTCAAAGGTCGAAGCGGGGCTTCTGGAGTTGGAGGAAATCGAGTTCTCACTGAGAGAAACTGTTGAATCAACACTGGATACACTCACGCTGAAAGCGCATGAGAAGGGATTGGAGCTGGTGAATTACATTCATCCCTTAGTTCCCGACCGTATTACCGGCGATCCAACACGTCTGCGCCAGATTATGCTTAATTTAATCGGCAATGCGATTAAATTCACCGATGAAGGAGAAATCGTTTTCCGGGTGGAGCTTGAATCGGACCCCGAGAATGGTCTTTGCTTTCATTTCTCGGTCTCAGACACCGGGATCGGTATTCCCGATGACCGCAAGCAGGATATATTCAAGAGTTTCACGCAGGCCGATGGTTCCACCACGCGCAAATTCGGCGGTACCGGTTTAGGAACAACGATATCCAAGAAGCTGGTGGAGTTGATGGGAGGTGAAATCTGGCTGGAAAGCCCCAATGACCCCAATCGCAAAATAGGCGGTCCCGGAACAACTTTTCATTTCAGGATTGCATTTAAGTGCGATCCCGGTGATAGAGGTTTGAGATCCTCCAGTCCGCCGGAGTTAACCGGATTGAAGACTCTGGTCATCGATGATAATGAAACCAACCGGAAGCTGCTTCGAACCTTGCTTGAAAACTGGGGATTGGATGCACATACGGTCGACAACGGCAAGGATGGGCTCGCACAACTGAAAACTGCCGCTACAACAGACCGACCTTTCGAGCTGTTATTACTCGATGTCCTGATGCCTAGCATGGATGGATTTATGGTCGTAGAACGGATTAGAGCGGATAAGGATCTGGCTCATCTTAGAATTATCATCTTAACTTCGGCAGGGAAATTTGACCAGGCGAAAAATCGCAAGGACCTGTCTGTCAACAGTATTCTTATGAAACCGATCAAACAATCAATGCTCTTCGATATGATCGTCAATACGGTTACGGAGGATCATAACCAAAAGGAAGCGAAACCGGAACTCACCAAAGAAAGCAGCACCCCCGATAAATCTCTCAATATTATACTCGCCGAGGATAACCGAATAAACCAGAAGATAGCAGTGCACCTTCTGGAAAAACAACAACATAGTGTAACGGTCGTAGAGAATGGCAAAGAGGTCCTTGAGTTACTTGGAACCGGCAAATTCGATTTGATCTTGATGGATGTTCAAATGCCGGTGATGAACGGACTTGAAGCATCTAAGCAGATTAGAACCGAGGAAAAGAATACGAGTTATCATATCCCGATAGTAGCAATGACAGCGCATGCTCTGAAGGGTGATAGAGAACGGTGCCTGGAAGCCGGAATGGATGAATATCTTTCAAAGCCCATCAAAGCTGCAGAGCTGCAGCGGGTAATTGCGAAAGTTATGGGAAGCTCAGAGTTAAGCGAGAGCGAGAACAACCATGATACTGAGCGGTCAGATGTTGAGGTGTGGAATCCAAATGAGGCTCTGGCTCAATTAGATGATGATCAGGAACTGCTTAAAGAAATGGCACTGCTGTTCATAGATGATCTACCGAAATTAATGGGTCGCATTGAGGAAGCAGTGATCGACGGCGACCATGATAAACTGGAGCGCTTAGCTCATACGCTTAAAGGTTCCGTTTCTCACTTCTCCGCGCGGCAAGTTCATGGACTGGCTCAACAACTCGAAGAAATGGGCAGAGAAAATAAGCTTGAACAATCCAGAGCAGTGCTGGAAGAATTGAGGGATCAGACTGACGAACTGAGTCAATCGCTTCGCACTTTTGTCCAAAATCAGCCGGAGGCAGATGAGGTTGGCGATCTATATGGAAAAACATCGTGATGTTCAGCATGCTAACCTGGACAACATTTTATCCTCCTGAGGGGGCTTGATGAGAATATTGATCGCTGACGATGAATCGGTGTCTCGATATCTATTGGCAGCTGCATTGACCAAATGGGGTTATGAAGTTGTCACCACCTCCGACGGCGATGAAGCGTTAGACGAACTCCAAAAAGACGATTCCCCCAATCTCGCAATCCTCGATTGGATTTTACCCAATAGAGACGGTTTGGAGATCTGCCGAAGCGTAAGAAATTCGGGCAGCGAAAAAATATTGTATATCATCCTGCTTACCGCAAAGGGAGATACGAACGATAAAGTCAAGGGGCTGGATGCAGGGGCGGATGATTATATAATAAAGCCATTTCACAACGAAGAATTACGAGCTCGGGTTAAGGCTGGTGAGAGAATTGTCAAACTGGAACTTTCGTTGTACAACCACATAGGAATACTTCGGGAGGCGCTGGTAAAGGTGGAGCAATTGCGCGGCATAATCCCTATCTGCGGTAGTTGTAAGAGGGTGCTTGATGATGATCAGTACTGGCTTCGGCTTGAGGAGTATATCACCAATCGATCGAAGACAGAGTTCACTCATTCTATCTGCCCGGAGTGCCGGGATAAGTATTTCGGAGCGGACTTCCATGATAAAATAATAACTCAGGGCAAAAACGGGTAATTCACGCCGGAATTAATTGGCGCGAAAAAAAGCTTGACTCAAAAGGATCATATTAATAATTTTAGTGTTTGGAAAAGATGTGTGAACGAATTAAAAATGACATCTTAACAGAAGTTTCTTACTTAGTGAAATAATGGCGGCTTAGCCAAGTGGTAAGGCGGAGGTCTGCAAAACCTCTATTCTCCGGTTCGAATCCGGAAGCCGCCTTTTTTAATAGATAAATTTTGGGCTCATCGCATAATGGTCAATTGCCGGAGTGGCGGAACAGGCAGACGCAAGGGACTTAAAATCCCTCGGTAATTATTTACCGTACCGGTTCGATTCCGGTCTCCGGCATAGACGAGATGGCTGCATCAGTGGCCATCTCTTTTTATCGTGTGATTTAGAGAAATTATTTTATCAGCAACATCCGCTTAGTACAGATTTTCTCGTCCGTTTTAAGGCTGTAGAAATATATCCCGCTGGAATAGTTTGAGGCATCCCATTCTATTGCATTCTCGCCGCTGCTTCTGTAGCTATTGACAAGCGTTTCCACTAATTGCCCGGCCAAATTATACACACTCAGCTTGACATACTCCGGCTTCTGCAGGGAGAATCTTATGGTGGTCTGCGCATTGAAAGGATTTGGATAGTTG
>WJIR01000042.1 GCA_014730175.1 Candidatus Zixiibacteriota bacterium | reverse complement strand
TACGAAGCATCGGATTCCGAAAATGATGCTGAAGCGACAAAACAGCCGGAAGTGACCAAAGGATTGAAAGGAATGAGTCCGGAAGAAGCTGAATGGAAACAGAAGAATATGACCGTTTTGATGAATTTCCAACAAGGTAATTACGAAAATACTATTCCGTTGGCTGAGAGTGTTCTGGAGATGGCGGAGGAGTATTTCGGTCCGATGCATGTAAACGTGGCGGCATCTTCGAACAATTTGGCTATGCTGTACCGGAATACGGGCAGATATGACAAAGCCGACTCCTTGTTAATTCGTGCGATCAAAATTAAGGAGGAACTTCTCGGCAAGGATCATTACGAGGTCGCCAAGTTGTGCAGCAATCTCGGTGTGTCATATTACAGGCAAAGGAAATATGAAAAAGCGGAGTCGCTTTTCGTCAGGTCGATTGATATCGCGCGTAAGCATACCGGGAACAATCCCAGGATTTCCCAGACCATAATAAGGCTGGCGAAGACTTACGAGGATGCCGGTAAGTACGCGAAAGCTGAGGAGGCATATCTGGATGCGTTATCTTTAGCGGAAAGTGGATGGGATTCGGACCATGTTGTTCTTCAGAACATTATAAGAGAGATTGCCGCCTTTTATCGGGAGCAAGGACAGACAGAAAAGGCAAGAGAATATGAGAGGCGACTCAAGTAATCGCATTTACAAAATAGAAATAACTGCGGTTTTAGCAAACTGTCCAAGTTTATAAGCAAAGTATAGAGTAACAGATAGATAGAAGACATGTTTAAAAAGATTTTAGTAGCGAATAGAGGTGAAATTGCGGTTCGTGTAATGCGCGCCTGTAAGGAGATGGGAATCAAGGCAGTTGCTGTTTACTCGGAAGTGGACAGGACGGCATTACATGTGCGGATTGCTGATGAAGCTTACTGCGTCGGTCCTCCTCCCTCCAGTGAATCATATTTGCAAGGGGATAAAATAATCGATATCGCAAAGGATTGCGGGGCGGAAGCGATCCATCCCGGCTACGGATTCCTTGCTGAGAATCCGACATTTTCGCGTAATGTTGCTAATGCCGGATTAGTGTTTATAGGACCCTCCGGCGGTGTTATCGAACATCTTGGCGACAAGATGTCAGCTCGTAAAACTATGATGAACTCCGGAGTTCCGGTGGTACCGGGCAGCGAGGGGGGTATTGAGGATGAGAAACAGGCGGTTCGACTGGTAAACGAAATTGGACTACCGGTGTTGATAAAAGCGGCTGCGGGAGGCGGCGGTAAAGGGATGAGGATTGTGCATGCGGAGAATGAAATCAAATCAGCGGTACGCGGCGCGGCATCCGAGGCACAATCGGCATTCGGCGACGGGCGGGTTTATATTGAGAAATATCTGGAACAACCTCGTCATATCGAGATTCAGATACTCTGCGATACTCATGGGAATTACCTGTATTTCCCCGAACGGGAATGCTCGATTCAACGTCGTCATCAAAAGGTGATCGAGGAATCGCCATCGCCGTTGGTTGATCCCGAGATGAGGAGAAAAATGGGAGAAGCTGCTGTGGCTGCAGCCAAAGCATCAGGTTATGTGAATGCAGGCACGGTGGAGTTTTTGGTTGATAAGCACAAAAAGTTTTACTTCCTCGAAGTTAATACACGTTTGCAGGTGGAACATCCAGTCACCGAGATGATAACAGGATACGATCTGGTTAAGGAACAGATTAAAATAGCGTTAGGCGCGGAGTTGTCAATCAGGCAGGAGGATATAGTTCCGAAAGGGAACGCCATCGAATGCCGGATATACGCTGAAGATCCCAGAAATAACTTTATGCCATCAGTTGGTAAACTGATAAGCTACGAAGAGCCGGCGGGTCCTGGAGTGCGAGTAGATTCCGGGGTTTATGAAGGATTTACCATACCGATATTTTACGATCCTATGGTTTCCAAATTGATTGCCTGGGGTATGGACAGGCAAGAGGCGATTGACAGGATGTTGCGCGCGTTGAGTGAATACAGGATAGTAGGAGTTGAAACCACAATCGGATTTCACAAAACGGTGCTGCAGGAAGCTAATTTCCGGGATGGGAATATATCGACACACTACATCCAGGAAGTGCTCGGAGATATCTCGGTGGAACTGGAAGTAACAGAGGACGATATGATCGCGGTTGCCAGCGCGGTATCATACCGCAGAATGAAGCAGGATGCGCAACTAACAATCGGTACTGCACCATCCGGAAGCTCAGGTTCTGCCTGGAAGAACTCCTTTAGACCTGCGAGGAGATAGTTATGAGATATTATATACAGATACAAGAGAATGAAATACCTTTAGATATCACAGAAGATGGAAATGTATGGAAGGTAATTTCCGGTAATACCGAAAGCCTGGTTGATGTGGCGGAGCTTGCCAACGGATATGTTTCGGTGATAGTTAACGGAAAGCATTACAATTTTCACATATCCGGAAATGGCACAGAAGCGGTAGTGGAAACCAGCCTCAACAGGTTGAAGACCAGTATATTGGATGAACGTGAAAAGACCATACGTAAATTCGGTGGGTCATTAACGGGAAAGGGGAGCTTATCTGATCTTAAAGCGCCAATGCCCGGTTTGATTGTAGATGTGCTGGTCGATGAAGGGCAAGAATTTGAGAAGGGGCAGGGATTGATAATAGTGGAGGCTATGAAAATGGAGAATGAGCTTAAGGCGGCTGACAAGGGGAAGGTTAAGGAGATAAAGGCGACTGCCGGACAGGCGGTTGAAAAGGAACAAGTGTTAATAGTTTTCGAGTAAATATGGCTGATAATAAATCAAAAAAGAAAAGAATAACATCATCAGGCATCGAGGTCAAGAGATGCTATTATCCGGATGATGTCGAGGCAAAGGATCGCGGGCAACCGGGGGAGTACCCGTTTACGCGGGGTATCTATCCGAATATGTACCGAGGTAGGTTATGGACTATGCGTCAATATGCTGGTTATGCTACCGCGGAGGAGTCGAATAGAAGGTACAGATATCTTCTGGAAAAAGGGCAGACCGGATTATCGGTCGCCTTCGATTTGCCGACTCAGATAGGATTCAATTCCGACCATCCGATTGCTGAAGGTGAAGTAGGGAAAACCGGAGTGGCGATCGATAGTATCGATGATATGGAAAGGCTATTCGACGGCATCCCTTTGAATGAAGTGTCCACATCCATGACTATCAACTCCACCGCTGCCATACTTCTGGCGATGTATGTTGTCACTGGAGAGAGACAGGGAGTGGAAACCTCTTCCTTAGCCGGAACGGTTCAAAATGATATTCTAAAGGAATACATTGCGCGCGGTACCTATATTTTCCCTCCGGAGCCTTCCTTGAGGCTGGTTGTGGATATATTCGAGTATTGCAGGGATAATATACCCAAGTATAATTCTATTTCGATTTCCGGCTATCATATTCGCGAAGCGGGAGCGACAGCGGTACAGGAGATAGCATTCACGCTGGCTGACGCTATCTGCTATATCGAGGCTGCTATTGAAAGGGGGATGGATATCGATGGATTCGCATCGAGGTTGTCATTTTTCTTTAATGCGCATAACAATCTGTTTGAGGAGATCGCCAAATTCAGGGCAGCCCGGCGGATTTATGCCCGTATTCTGAAAGAGAGATTCAAAGCCAAGAACGACAAATCGATGATGCTTCGTTTTCACACCCAAACCGGTGGTTCAACGCTTACGGCACGTCAACCGATGGTGAACATTCCGCGGGTAACATTGCAGGCGCTGGCGGCGGTACTCGGGGGGACTCAATCTTTACATACCAACTCGTACGATGAAGCGATTGGATTGCCTACCGAACAAGCGGCGACCATCGCACTGAGAACACAGCAGGTTATTGGATCCGAGAGCGGAGTTGTGGATACTGCGGATCCAATGGGCGGTTCATACT
>WJIR01000041.1 GCA_014730175.1 Candidatus Zixiibacteriota bacterium | reverse complement strand
CTTCCATTATAGTCTGTAAATATTCTTATTCACTTGAGCTACCGAAGGACAAGCCTTAGGCTACGAATTAAAGTTTTCATGAATTATCCGGATTAGAAATATACAAAAACTTTGCGGAATAATCAAGATTAATGTTTGTGATGAGTACATGCCACCGGTTCGAACTGCCGGACAGAAGTGCTCAAGTAATATGTCGACTCCCCTGAATATGCGGTCGAGTGATGCCAAGGCTGACTCAAAATCCTGATTTTAGGCGTTGTATGGGAGCAAGAGATCACCACACCCTCGGCGAACCTCGGGCCCGCAGTAAATTCTGATGCTGTCATCGCCTCCAAATGTGTTCAACAGAAAACGGAATTTCATCGGGGAGGAAGCGATTTTTTTTAAGTTTTGAGATAATTTCGCCCCGCCCGACAGCACAACAAATCATGCACCTCAAGTTTGTCTCAGGCGATTTTATCATTGCAAACTGTCTGCCTTAATCTTATTTTTCAGACTGGTTTGGTAGTTAATCAAAGCTTAAATCAAAAATGTGATTATGAGTTCAGTAAAAGAAATATTTAAAGGTACCGGAGTAGCTACATTTTTAATGACGCTTTTCGTTTGGATAGATATTTGTCGATTGAACAGTATCTCACCTTTCTCAAGCGATGGTTTCGCACTATTATTCAATTTTGTCATCTATTTAGGACTACCCGTATTCATCCTTATTCTTATTCTCTTTAGCGTAATTATCGCAGTTTTGCAGACAATAAAACCGGAATGGGTGAGGGCATACCTTCATCATAAGGCTGTCGCTTTTACATTGATGTTATTCTATCTCGGGATGGTGGGGATTACACTTCGTACTTATGGTATATATTTTGAGGATTACCCTATTGAGTTAGGTTATTATTCCGGGATTATTGTGTATTTCATTCGATTCCTGATCTACCTCTTTACAGGTTGGTTGATCTTTGTTTTATATCTCAAGTCTCGAAAAAGTATAAACCGCAAGTTGAACGGCGCTTCGATTTCAGGTTGGGTGAAATCCCTGATCGCCGGTTCGACAACTTTGCTATACTCCATGATAGTCTACATTTTTATAATATTCTGCTATGGGATACTATATGGCGGGTCGCCCTTGAAACAGATAGGCGGCTTCATTTTCGGTGAAAGTGACGCCAGGCTTGAAAGTACCGCAACTAATACCCGGGATTTTGAGAATCGTAAGTTTTCGGGGAGAGTAATTCTGCTTGGGATCGATGGTTTGGGATGGAATATGATAGATAAACTTATATCCCAGGGACAGCTACCGGCATTCGAGTATCTTAAGAATAACGGCTCCTACGGTTATCTCGATACATACAAGCCGACATCTTCCCCGTTAATATGGACAACTATAGCTACCGGTCATCCCCCAGAGGAACATGGTATAGTCGGATATATCGAATATCAATTCCCCGCGGTGGGCCAATCTGTATTCCTACCGCTGGCTCGGGGCTTCAATAAATATTTCGATACTGTGGGAAGTAAATCCGGGCTTTTCAATTCATATCCGGTGCTGGCAACAAAAAGATCGAAAAAGGCTGTTTGGGAAGTAATTGATGATTACGGGGGAAGCAGCGCTGTGTTCAATTGGTGGCCATCCCGACCGGTGGATAACATCTCCGGGATAATTGTCTCCGATTTCGCCTGTCGCACAATGTCTAAATCGCTTGGACAATCCGGATTGAATCTTGAGAGTAGTCGTGCGGATATTATCCCCGCAGGTTTCTCCGATGAGATCGAGAGAGAGGGAATCCTGGCGGAACTTTCTTCGGCGGATAAACGGGAGTTCCTTCACAAGCTGAGTAAGAGACCAAACGAATTGACCGAAGCATTAAACTGCCTTTCATATACCGGGAGGATCGCTATGGCGCTGGGATTGTATTGCATGGATAATAGCGACTTGAATTTTATCGCCTCATATATCCATGATACGGACAACCATTTTTTCTGGGAGTACGTGGAACCTGAATTTTTCGGCTCCGTTGACCTCTCCGATCCGGCCAGCAATATGGTCCCGGGAATTTATAAGTCGGTTGACAGGGTGGTTGAGGAGTTTGTCAGTGAATTGATTGAAAACGACTATCTGGTAATCGTATCCGATCATTCAATTAGATCTGTACTATGGGAAGGAAAGAGTACCGGTAGCCATGCCAACGCCCCGCCGGGAACGATAATAATTTATGGCAAAGGTATAAACCGGGGATTTCAGTTCACCGGCGCTTCAGTCTTTGATGTAGCTCCGACTATTTTGAGTTTGCTGGATTTGCCGATATCCGCCGAGCTTGATGGCAAGTCCCTTGTGCCGGAGATTTCTGATGGATCCACATTCCCATCTTCATTAGATTATGTAAGTTCTTATGGAAGCCGGTCTATAAAAAGATATGAGTATACTCAGTCGTCAATAGACAGGGAATTTAAGGAACAGTTGAAGGCTTTAGGTTATATTGAATAATCTCAGCAGGTTAAAGGGTCAAGCTCTTTTGGACTCGCGAATCGCCCTCTTCAGTGTTGCCACTAATTTCGTCACCTTGAATGGTTTTTCTATAAATGCAGCCGCTCCGGATTGATAAGCCTGATCCCGGCTTGATTCCGAGGGGTATCCGGTTATCATAATAATCGGTATTTTGGGATATTTCTGCTTTACTCGAGCCATTAGCGTGATTCCGTCCACCTCCGGTAGTTTGAAATCGAGGATTATGGCATCGAATTTCCGGCTATTCACAGCAGTTATCGCCGACGAGCTATCCGCCGCAGACACAACATCATAACCTTTTTCCTGAAGAAAATCATAAAGCATATCCCGAATCATTAAATCATCATCAACAACAAGTATTTTACTATCCTGCATATCGCCCCGCCTAAAAGTTCGAATGTTATCGAGAATTACGAAGGAAAGATCACATCGATTTCAGCTTATTCATCGCCTGTCGCTCGTCTTTATAAATCTCAAAAATATTGGAGAGCTGGGTGATTTCGAAAACTTCCTTGACATACGGCGCCAAGCCGGTCAGTATCACTTTCCCGCTGCATGAGTTAACATTCTTGAGAATGGATACTAATGCTCCTAATCCTGAGCTATTGATGAAATTGACGCCCTTAAAGTCGAAAATCAGCTTATTATGCCTATCGGTTATGAGGCTATCGGTCTCCGATTTCAGGCGGGTGGAACTTTCTAAGTCCAAGCGGCCGTTAAGGCTTAAAATCGTGATGTCTCCTTGATCCTTTTGCTTAATATCCATATCAAATCCAATCCTGAATAGTTTCGTTCCCGTCTTATACTTTAACTTTGACAGATTCAACGGCTTCTTCGTTAGGTAACTTATAATATTTACACACAGAGACGGCGAAGGTACCTCTATCAGTGTGATACCATTCTATTTTATCGGCAATTTTTTGCGCTATTTTTATGCCTCGTCCTCCTGAAGCATAAATGCCATCGGACTCGTATTTCCGAGAAATTGCGGATTCGGTGAAACCGTCTCCCTCGTCCTCAACTACAATCTCTATCCTGTTGGTGAGAATCAAAATCGAAATCCATATAGTTCTCTCGGGATTTTGTTGATTACCATGGAGATAGCTGTTTGTTACAATTTCCGAGATAGCTACACGAAATCGATACTTCTCTTTATCAAGCATAGGAGTTAACTCAACCAATGCCTTCATTAACTCATCCACTATCTGCGGTGAACGAATAGAATTGAGCATCTCCATTTTTATATGTTCATTTAAATTGGAATCGGTCCGTTGCATTATTTTCCTATATCTACCGTCAAGATTGTTGTATCATCGACTTTGTCTTTGTCTACCTGAAAATCCTTGAGATAATTACCTATGTTTTTAATAAAAAGCGATAGGGGCTTTTCTCGATGCTGTTCTACAAGTTTTCTGAATCCGGCTAAACCGAGCATTTTTCCGTCGGCATCGAAGCACTCAAAAGCGCCGTCGGTATAGAGTACGATTCTATCCGCCGGTTTTATTTCCACGGTATCGCCGAAAAATGTGAATTCAGGGAATTGCCCCAGAATCGTGCCTTTTGTTTTTAATGAGAAGAGCTCATTTCCTCTCAGGAGGAATGATGGCGGATGTCCGGCGCTGATATATCTGAATTTCATTTTCTTCAAATCGATATGTCCATAAAACAGGGTCACAAACATGTCTTTTGCCCTTTGTGTATCTTCGCATAAAAGGCGATTGACCGAATTGATTATCTCCTCCACCGACTTCCCGTTTCTATATTCGGTTCTGATCATGCTGCGGACAGCGCTCATAATGAGGGCGGCGGAGACGCCTTTGTTGGTAACATCGGCAACTACAACCGCCAAATTCGAATTATCTCTTACTATAATATCGTAAAAATCACCGCCAACCTGACGTGCGGGTATGTAGATGGCATCGATTAAAAGTCCGGCGACTTTGAGTAATTTGCTTGGCAGAAGCGCTTCTTGAACTTGCTGGGCGACAGCCAGTTCGTGCTCCATCTGCTGATTTTCTAAAGTGATTTTAAAAACTTTGGCGTTTTCGATAGCCACCGCAGTAAACTGCACCAGGGCTTCCAGGTTTAACTCATCACTTTGCGAAAAGCTATCGGCTTCGTTCTTGTTAACAATTATCATTGCGCCTATAGTATCGCCTCGGGTGCAGACCGGCGCAGCGATAAGCGACTCGATATTGATATGTTCACTGTGGACTTCCAAATCCTTCGGAGCGTTATCAATACGTATAATTTCATTTCGTTCCAGCAGTAAGTCGAGTAAAGCGCCTTTACCTTTGATTTCCCAGGATTGGGCAAGCTGCGGATCGATACCCATGGAGATTTTCGGGATGAGGACCTCATCTTCCTCAATCAGGATTCCTCCGACCTCCCCATCCATCATCTCCAGAGAAACCTCCAGCATAGCTGACAAAATGGTGTCAACATCGAGAATAGAGGTGATCATGGCGCCGATCCGTTCTATATTTTGAAGCCGAAATCTGAGGTCTTCATTCTCTTTCCGAAGGTCGGCGAATGTGTCGGATAACTGTATTCGATTTTCTGTTATTTGAGACATGAAATCCCGGAAAATGAGGATTATACTTTTTATAAATATCGGCGTTAAAAGCGGTGCGGTTTACGTGAAATGGCTTAAAGTGTATAATTAACCTGCATTGCTTATGAATACCGTCATGGATAGAGGAAGTACATCAGAGGCGCATAAATCCTTCTGAGGCGTGCAAGCCTTGTGCTCCCGACATTTCTTTGGAATCCTCAGTTAAAATCTGTAAATGTTTTATTCCATGAAACTCCCGAAGAACAGGCCTTCGGCTACGGACGGGTGTAGTTTCTCAATCAACCGGATCAGTAATGTGTTTAAGGAATGTTGAGAAATGATGCAAAAACCCAAACTATTGATTGACAAACAGCATAATACCTAATATATTACAGTAAGCTGGAATTATTCGAATTGATTCAATTACTATCAGCATCCAAATAGCTTCCGGCTAATTAAAGAAGATATATCGATTGAGTTTAAGATTATGATAGTAATACATTTACAGTTTGGGAACTTAAGGTGCACTTCATCAAATCAGCGAATAGAAACAGGGGTAAATAAGGGTAAGTAAAATGGGTAAATATAACCAGCTCGTTAGCATTGGGATCATCCTTATATCCATGATTTTCATACCCAGCCAAAATGGAGAGTGCAGTATAATCTATGTAGCCGGTGATGTGTACGGGCAGTGGAGCGCAGATACGGTTGTGGTTTATAACGATATCAGGGTGCCGCAGGGAGAGACTTTGATTATAGATCCGGGGGTGGAGGTAATATTCGCCTGGGCGAAACAGATGATAGTTGACACAAGCGCATTGCTTCTGGCGGTAGGAACTGAAACCGATACTATCGAATTCTGTCCGCAAAGTGTTGACAGCGGTTGGGTGGGGATTTCTTTTTATTCGGCATCGAGCCAGACACGACTGGAATATGTGAAATTGGAAACGTACGGTGATGTGGGGATACGATGTTATGATATGGATAATATAATCATCGACCGTTGTGAAGTGAGTAACTGCGGGCACTATGATTATGAGGTTGGAGGCGGGATACACTGCCAACGGAGCAATATACAGATAACCGATTGCTATATCCATGAATGTGGATGGTTGTATTCCGGTGACTCATGGGGAGATCCTGATGGCATGGGGATCATAGTGATAGATGCTGCATCAGCTATGGTGGAGGGCAATGTAATTGAAAATAATTATGGGGGAGGAATGCGATCATCTGCGAGTAATATATCAATCATAGGTAATACTTTCTTGGAGAACGAGAATCGGTTTGAAGCGAGTTATTTGTATAGCGATGTATACGGATTCAGAGACGGAGGAGGGCTTTATATCAATGGTTGCACTGCAGTGGTCCAAAACAATACGATATTCAATAATAGTGTATATGTCTCGGCGTCTGCGGGCAATGCGAGTGCGATGGCCGGAGCAGCCGGGGGAGGGATTTACATCTATGGTGGATCAATTATTCTGGATGGTAATTTCATTTCAGGAAATGAAGTTTTTGCACGTTCTTCTTCTCAATATTATTCAACTCACTCAACTGGCGAAGGGGGCGGAATCTTATGCGCAGGGACGGTAAACAGCGAAATTAGGGATAACATTGTTACCTATAACTTCACACGGGTCTTAGCGGGAGGCATGGCTCCTACTCGAGATTCTCATGGCGGTGGTATCTGCAGCATAGGCAATATAAATCTGCATATCACGGATAATACCATAAGCGATAATGAGGTTTTCGGTAACGGGATTATGTACTACGATTTGCTGGGCGCCGGAATGTTTGTGTCTGCCTCATCCGATAGTATTGCTCATAATATAATTAAATGTAATGCATATAGCGCTGGGATTACGATACGGCAGAGTTCATGCCATCTATACAGAAACCTGATCGTAGACAATTCCGACGGTGGTATTCAGACTATTGAAGGGGGTAGCGTTGTTATTACTAATAGCACAATAGCAAACAATAGTTCCTTCGGACTTAGAGGATATGCTTGGTTAAAAAACTGTATCATGTGGAATAATATGCAAGGGGGAGAGCCTATCGTCACTTATTCGGATATGTTGATTCCTTATCCGGGAATGGGGAATATCTCAGCAGATCCTCAATTCGTTACACCTCATACCGGAGATTATCATCTCTCCCCATATTCCCCATGTATCGATGCTGGGGATCCCGATAGTCCTCCCGATCCCGATGGTTCTATTGTGGATATGGGAGCGTTCCATACACCAAGGCCGTTGAGCGTAGATATCGAGGCAGAACCGGATACGATCCCAATATTGGTTCCTCCTGGTGGGGAGTTTGGACTTACCGGTTCGGTGCGGAATGAGTGCGATTCATCTGTCGTAGTGGACTTGTCCTCGGGAGTACAATGGGCGGGCGAATATTATGAACTACAGCATTTGAATAACTTGCACCTTGATCCTAACGAATGTATGTCCGGGCATTTCATAGTCCATGTTCCGCATTACGCTCCTTATGGATGGTATGAATATATTTCTAAAGCAGGGGACTTTGGAAATGGATTATCATTCGACATGTCGAGGTTTCCTTTTGCTGTTAATAGATTTCCACAGGAAGAGTGGCATAATAAATGGGGGATTGTGGGCAGCTGGGAGAGTCAGGAAGAAAACAGGAGTACAGGCAAAGAAGCTGTAAGTTTCAGTGTCTATCCCAATCCTTTCAATTCCAGGCTCAGCATCAATTTCAGGCTGCAGGAGAAAGAAAAAGTCAAACTAACCATTCACAACCTACTCGGGCAACGGGTGGGTGTGCTGAAGGATGAGGTTCTGAATCCCGGATATCATACGATCCGCTGGGATGCAGACCGGTTCGCATCAGGGATATATTTTATAGGAATTAAATGTGGTGATGAGTTTTCAATTAAAAGAGTTAACCTAATTAAGTAAGAGACACTTAGACATAATATATGCGGAAAGTAGCCATGAATAGAACCTCGATATTATTATTAGCGGCGATAGGCTCCTTCTTAGTTTTCTATCCCTTGGTTTCAGATGCAGGGGGGAGTATAATCTATGTAGCCGGTGATGTGTACGGGCAGTGGAGCGCGGATACGGTTGTGGTTTATAACGATATCAGGGTGCCGCAGGGAGAGAGTTTGATTATAGATCCGGGGGTGGAGGTAATATTCGCCTGGGCGAAACAGATGATAGTTGACACAAGCGCATTGCTTCTGGCGGTAGGAACTGAAACCGATACTATCGAAT
>WJIR01000040.1 GCA_014730175.1 Candidatus Zixiibacteriota bacterium | reverse complement strand
CTGTATTACTATCCCCTGTTAGGTCTTCTGGTTTCGCTATTTTGCGCCGGCGTCGTTTCAGTAATGTTCGGGCTGTTTGCTTCGAACAGAGAGATACCATCTCGACAGCCGCTTTATTTTTCCGCAGCAGCCATTTTTCTTATATTCCCGATTCTCCCGTTTCTAATTTTCGACAAATGGCTGAATACCGGATATACTTCAATACTTAGCATATTGATAATTTTCGCTGTATTCACCATCCTGCTGACAATAACACTCGCCTTCCAGTGGGCTTTCCGGTTTTTCGTCTCCAAAATCAAACTTGGGTGGCGAGCCGGCGGCGTGTTGCTTTCCCTATTTGTTTATGTGGCCTTAATACTATTATCGATGGCTTATCCTCTGGATGTGGTCGATCTGCAACCATACGATAGACAAGACTCCAACAGGCTCGAAGACACGGCGAACATTATCCTGATCCTTATAGATACTTTACGTCCGGATTGTGTATCTCCCTATGGCTGCGAAATCAACACACCGGTAATGCAGGAAATCGCCGATAATGGCATAACATTCACAAACTCATTTAATAATGTTACCTGGACAAAACCATCGATTGCCAGCATCCTGACCTCGTTGCATCCTTATCAGCATGGTATCGAAGATTACACCGGAATGATTAATCCCGAGTCGACTACTTTAGCGCAAGTACTGAGTGACATGGGATATTATACGGTAACGTTTCAGAATAATCCGCATATCAACACCACCAGCAATTTCCATCTCGGTTTTAATACATTCAAGATACGAGCCGCAAAGTATTATCATCCCAAACTGCCGAACTTCAGACTTTCGAAACGACACAATGAGACCGTCGTGAGATTCGCCAAGTATTTCTATCCGCCGATAGTGGTAAACTACTTCTATGATAGCGGTGAAATCCTGAGCGATAAAGCGATAAACTGGATAAAGAGAAACGGCGACAAGAGATTTTTCATGTATTTACATTATATGGATCCCCACGATCCGTATTTCGAACATCCTTACACCGGTTATCAAATTGGTCCGCCATCCTACGGAAGAGATCCCGATGTCCCTTCCGAAGCGCAACTCAATGAGCTATGGAGCTTATATCGCGGCGAAGTGGAATACGTGGATATGGCTATCGGAAAGTTAGTAGATCATCTGAAGGAAAATGGAATGTACGACCAAAGTTTGATCATGGTTACTTCGGATCACGGCGAGGAGTTTTATGATCATGGCGGTTGGGGTCATGGGACCAACCTTTACGATGAGCAATTGCGTCAGGTGCTTCTGGTTAAGCTGCCTGAGCCGAAAATGAAGGCAACCGTGGATAGTTCTCTGGCGGAATCTATCGATATAGCCCCCACGATTGTCGGGTGCGTCGACGGAGAAATACCCGCTCAATGGTCAGGACGTGATCTTTTCGACGCTGAACCTATCCGCTGGACAGTGAGTGAGATCGGACTTCCCAAGTATCAGGCAGAGGGGATAAGAAGTATCGATGAGAAATTATGGTTTAATTCGGTACAAAACGGGAAGACCATAAACCTGAAAGAATATTTCGACATAAAAGAGGATCCTCAGGAGCAAAATGATCTTTCCGAATTGGATGCATACGAGAAACGAGTGTCCGAACTGGAGGATACACTTTCGATTCTCAAAACCAAACTCACTTCATCAGCAGTAGAAGCATCAAAGATTGAGCTCGATGAAGCTACCCGAGAGCAATTAAAAGCTCTGGGTTATATCGAATAATCCCCTAAACCCGGATAGTTTACATCAAACAACGATCCGTAGCCGAAGGATTGTCAGCCTCAAGCGGAGCAGGCTGTTGACAAAACCAATATAATGAGACATATAGCCCGGATTATTCATAAATTTTCCCACTCGGTAGCAGAAGCCGTGCGCTTCCGGCTCTTTTCCGGACCCCGAATTCCAGACTGCGAATTGTTTATTGTTGTAAAAATCCCCGGAGGACAAGCCTTCGGCTACGGTTTATCGGCTTTTATGAATTATACGGGATAGGCGAATCCTCGTCGGCGATGTGGCCGGGACGGGGAGCTCAGATGCCTTGTCATACTTTGTCATCAATCTAACAGATCCCGCTCGTTGCCGGGCGGGATCTGCCTTTAGGATGAGGAGGCACCCTAATTTAGAGAATCGACAATTACTCCGTCTTTAAGTTTTATCGTGGAGGGGACATTATCGGCAATAGCGCGGTCATGGGTGATTATCACTATCGTAGCGCCATCCCTGTGAAGTTCCCTGAAGATCTCGATAATAGACCCACCGGCAACGGAGTCAAGATTACCGGTGGGCTCATCCGCCAATAAGATTGAAGGATTGTTCGCCAAAGCTCTTGCGATGGCTATTCGCTGCATCTCCCCCCCTGAAAGTTCAGTCGGTTTGTGAGCAGCCCTATCAGCAAGCCCCACCCTCTCCAGCAATTCCATAACGCGCTTCTTGCGTTTTTTATACGATAATCCATTGAATATCATGGGTAATTCGATATTCTCATAAGCGGTTGCATACGGGAGAAGGTTAAAGTTCTGAAACACAAATCCGATTTTCCAATTTCTGATTTCCGCCAACCGATTCGGCTTGAATCTACCAACCTTTTCTCCATCGAGTAAATAGTTTCCCGAGGTGGGCGTATCCAGACAGCCAATAATATTCATAAGTGTGGATTTACCGGAACCCGAAGGTCCCACTATTGCCACGAATTGATTCTGTTCAATCTCAATATCAATACTCTTTAACGCTTCTACTTTAACCTTTCCGGTGTTGTAAGTTTTGTACAGATTACTCATACTGATGATTGACATATTAAAACCTCTTCATTTACTCGTATCTTAATGACTCCGCCGGGTTAATTTTCGCCGCTTTACGCGACGGGAAGAATCCGGCCCAAAATCCGATTGTAAGCAGTATTAGGGCGGTGATTACCGCTATATCCACGGAAATAACCGGTTTACCGAGGAAGGCGATCGCCTCGGCGACATCCTCGCTGACCATTTGAGATATGCTGTCGATCAGTATGCCTATCCCGCGAACCATAACGCCCGCCAAGAGGAATCCGAAAAATCCCCCCAGCACGCCTATTAAGAGCGCCTCAATGATAAACTCAACGAGGATATATCGAGCTTTGGCGCCCATCGCCATCTTAATCCCGATCTCTTTCGTGCGCCTGCGAACAGTTACATACATGATATTCGCCACGCCTACTCCGGCAACCAGAAGTGTTAGGCCGCCGATTACCCCTAAAAATATCTGCACACCAAGAGTTATAGCCCTCATCTCCTTGGTAGTTTCTATAGTATCCCACATCCACAAAGCGGCTTCATCTTCGGGATCGAACTTATATTTTCCACCCAACACTCGAAGGATTTCGCGTTTCACCCTCTCCGAATCCTCCATTTTTGCAGGTTTGTAGATGAAAACGTCGAGAATTGTATCGCCAAGCATCATACCAAACGTTGTAAGGGGAATGACCACCTTTTCTTCATCGGGTCCCGAGTACATTCCCATCTGATTTTTCTCAATCATAACGCCGATCACGGTGAAGGGGATATTGTTGATCATCATAATTTTGCCAACCGCTTCCTCTTCGCCGAAAAGTTCTTTTGCTATTGCACTGCCTATAAACGCCACTCGTCTTTTCAAATCCAGATCGGTCTGGTTGATGAAGCGACCTCCTTGCTGAGGGTAATGATGCCGTAGCTCTTCGTATGAAGGAGTTACTCCCGTTAAATGCCTGCTTATAACCTTTTTCCCATGTGATATTGCCACCCCCCAACGCTGATACTCTCCCCCGGCATCTTCCAGGGAGGGAATCCTGTGTTTGACGAGTTCGATATCTTCAGGTTTTAACCGTATTCGTCGTCCTGGCGGAAGCCCTTTAAAAGCCTTTTTGGTCTGACCTCCCCAAACCACTACTATACCTTTGCCCATTCCGGCGGTACCGGCAACCAGTTGGCGTTTCAAACCCTCGCCGAATGATAGCAACAGAATAATGGAGACCGTGCCCCAGGCTATCGCCATAACCGTAAGGCCTATCTTCTTACGTTGCTTATTAAAATCGGATATGAATAATCTAAGCAAATACCAGGCGTGACTCATAACCGAAGCGCCTCCACCGGATTAAGTTTGGCAGCCCGCCTGGCGGGGAAATAACCGGAAAGGAAGCCGATTATACCAAGCAGTATGCTTGCCAAAATCGCAATTTCGGGAGAAATCACCGGCGACCCCATCTCTTCGATGTTTAACATGTTATATCCACGTATTATCACTCCCGAGAGAATCAGCCCGATTACACCTCCTATGAATGTCATTAAAAGTGTCTCCGATACCAACTGCCACAAAATGAATGATGCTTTAGCGCCCAGAGCCATCTTGATCCCTATCTCTTTGGTTCTCTCCTCGACTACTGCATTCATTATGTTGGAAACGCCTATACCTCCGACCATGAGCGTGAAGAATCCGACCATTCCCAGGAATATGTTCATCCCAAAGATAAAATTATCGAAAAACTGGTCCCCCCGAGTAGTATCCCACTCCCATATAGCCTCCTCGTCTTTGGGATCGAAACGATATTTGCGCGCCATTACTTCATTTATCCTTCGTTTAACATAGTCCGATTGCCTCGATTCGTGGGGCTTAACCACCATATTATTCAGATAACTTCTGTTATACATCGATGTGAAAGTGGTGTAGGGTATAAATGTCTTGCGGCGATCCGAGCCGGAATATGATGAATTCTGGTCTTTTTCTATCATCTCGCCAACTACGGTGAAAGGTACGAAATCAATCGTGATAATTTTGCCGATAGGATCCTCATCCCCGAAGAGCTCCTTTTTGGCTTCGTAACCGATAAACGCTACCCGTTTCTTATTGGCGATATCATTGGGATTGATATATCTGCCGCCAGGTTTGGGGATCAAGTTCCTCATTTCACCGAATTCGGCATTACCGGCTGTAACCTGATTAATGTAGATTTTGTCGCGGTATTTAATGGTGGAGGACCAGTTGGTGTATTCTGGCGATGCCATGGCTATCTCCGGTATCATCATCTTCAGGTATTCAGGATCCTCTTCGACGAATCGTATCCTGCGCCCTTTGGGCATCCCTTCGTACGGCATGCCGGTTCTTCCGCTCCAGAGTATAATAATGGCTTCTCCCATGCCATGCTGCCTGCGTTTCTGATCCTTCTTCAGTCCGGTTGTGAATGCCAGAAGAAGAATGATCGAAGCAGTTCCCCAGATTATACCGAATGTAGTCAATGCGGTACGAAGCTTTTGACTGCTGAGGTCACGATAAAATTGCTTGAGAAAAAGGAAGAACTTCATTTATTCGATTTCCTTGGGAGGTCTTTCCACCACTAAAGTGCTTTCCGCAATCCCTTCCACGATTTCAACATTCAATCCATCGGAAAGTCCGGTTTTGATGTAGACCGTATCAATTTTCTCTTTATTGGTGGTATCCGGCATTATTTCTACATAAGTAGAGTCACCCTCATAATGCACCAGTCGTTCCGGCACAACTAATATACTGTCTTTCTGGTTGATAACCACCTCGGCGTTTGCCGAATAACCGGCTCGCAATGTTTTCTCGCTCTCCCCGGTTATCTTAATCCAGACATCGAATAGTATGGTATTGTCTTCCTTACGGGCTTTCGGAGAGATTCTATAAAGAATTCCATCGATCTTCTCATTCGGTAAGGCTCCGACTTTGATGGTGACTTCCATACCTTCATCCAGTTTTCCCACGTCGATCTCATCGACAGTACCCTTGAACACAAGGTCATCCATCCGGGCGATCGTTGCCAGAACGGTACCCGCCTGATATGAAGTCAATGGCACCACAGGATCGCCGTTATCGACATCCAATTGAAGAATAGTACCGGAAATGGGAGCTTTAATAACCGATTCCACGTTTCTATCGGCTATTTTGGTTCTGCCGCTTTCCAACAGCGATAACTTCTCTTTTGCCAGCTTATATCTTAATTCCGCTTCTTCGTAACTTCGCTGCTTGGCGTCGAAATCGGATTCCGAGATATGGTCTTTTGCCAGAAGTAACTGAGCTCTTTCGAACTCTTTCTTTGAGTTACGATATGCTACCTCATAAATCTCCACGTTTTTCTTTGCCTCTGCGAATTCCAGAGGAGTGGGATCGGGGCGAACTTCTAAGAGCGGTTGGCCTTTCCCAACATAGTCGCCAACCTCCACAAAGAGTTTCTCTACTATTCCTGATATTTTGGATTTCACTCCAACTTCGGTATCCGGATTTATCTCGCCGACAGCCAAAGCTTTATCAACAATAGTGCCTCTCTCTACCGGAAAGGTCTTAATCCCATTCTGCGCCTTGCCGTTGCCGGAAAAAAACGCAAACCATACCGCAGCCGCAATCAGAATTAACACAAAAACCAAGCCTATCTTCTTTATCATAAATCAACTCCTACAAAATTTTCGCTATAATTGGTTTTTTATACGTGATAAGTTGCGCAGGTGTTTCATTAGATGTCCTTTTGTTTATTTATTCCTCTTTTTGCTAATTTACGGAAACCTTATTGGATTACTAATGTATTATTAACTATGAAATACGCTGTTATCTCATTTACTTTTTTGTATAATGAATTTCAAATCCTAAAACCGAATTAGGAGCTCTTTATGTCACTTTTAAACACCAAACTATACAGGTTGTTGAGGAACCGCTTCTCGCTTTACGTGGTTTTAATACCTGTTTTAATTTTACTTTTTGTTATATCATCCAACTCTATTGACCGAAATGTTTATTCGGAAACTGTGAACAAGACGGAGGATTTAAATATGGCTAAGGCAACATTCGGAGCAGGGTGTTTTTGGGGTGTGGAAGCTGAATTCCGCAAATTAGACGGCGTTACTTCCACTGCAGTAGGATATATGGGAGGAGATACCGAGAATCCCACCTACCAAGAAGTCTGCACTGACAAAACCGGACATGCAGAGGCTGTGGAAGTTACTTATAATCCCGATGACGTAAGTTACGAAAAGCTTCTTAATCTATTCTGGGAGATGCATGATCCGACAACGCTAAATCGTCAGGGTCCCGATATAGGAAACCAGTATCGTTCTGTTATCTTCTATCACGATGATCAACAAAAGGAGCTTGCGGAAAAATCAAAAAAGGAACTTGATGAAAGCGGTAAGTATCGCAATCCGGTAGTTACCGAAATCGTACCTGCGGAGACATTTTACCGCGCCGAAGAATACCATCAGCAGTATTACGAAAAGAAAGGGATAACATCCTGCCGGATAAAATAGCTTCCTGATTACCCCAAAAGCCTGTAAACAAAACTGCTGCCCTTCCGAAAAGAGCAGCAGTTGTTTTTATACCTTGATTCCGGATACCACCTTTAATATATTCATCACATGGATAAGCGATTGGATAACAAAATCTCGGTAGTCACCGGAGCCAGTAGAGGGATAGGCGCTTCGGTTGCTACACTTTTCGCTTCCCTCCGCTCGAAAGTTTTTCTGCTGGCGCGTGATGCGACGGCGCTGGAAGAAGTTACCGAACGTATCAATGAGTCCGGCGGAGACGCTACTCCCCTGACCTGTGATATCAGCTCAAAAATTCAGGTCTCGGATGCATTTGAGAGAATAGGAAATCACGCTGATCGTATAGATATCCTGGTTAATTCCGCTGCGGTTCTTGAAAAAAAATTGATGGAAGAACTCGATGAAGAGACCTTTCAGAAGATTCTGAAAATTAATGTGAACGGCGCTTTCCTGTGTTGCCGGGCAGCGCTGCAATACATGAAGGATAACGGGGGCTCTATTATAAACATTTCTTCGCTTTCGGGAGTGGTGGGGGTCGAGAAATTCGCCGGTATGGGCGCTTATGTGATTTCAAAATACGGTTTGTGGGGATTGACCGAGATACTTGCGGTGGAATGGGCGAAGTACGGGATCAGGGTAAACGCTATCAGCCCCAGCGGCGTGGACACCGAGATGTTCCAAACCGCATTTCCCGGTGCAGAAGCCCCGATGTCGCCAAAGGACATTGCTAAAGTCTGTCTGTTTTTGGCATCTGATGATTCCCAGGCCATTACCGGAGAGAATATTATTGTAAAAGGTATTTAGCTGATTCTGCGAATTATAGGTTAAATTATGCAAATAGGTATAATAGGATTACCATCCTCGGGGAAAACCACATTTTTTAACGCGCTAACCGGACAGGAAGCGACCACCGGAGATTATTCCCTGTCCAAAGAAGCGAATATGGCGGTGGTTAAAGTCCCCGATCCTCGCTTAGAACGGCTTGCGGAGATTTTCAACCCAAAAAAAATAGTTCATGCCGAAGTGCAATATGTGGATATAGCAGGTATGACAGGCGGAAAAAGCACAGAAAAAAAGGAAGCCGCTTATGTGGCTAATTTGCGAAATGTAGATGCCCTGGCTCAGGTCGTGAGAGTGTTTCAAGATGATAATATTCCGCATCCCGACGGAAGCATCGATCCTATTCGGGATATCGATAATGTGAACTCCGAACTCCTTTTTTATGACCTCCTTCTGGTTGATAATAATATACAAAAGCTTGTGAAAAAGTTGAGGGTTTCCAAGGATGATGACGCGCAGAAGATGTTGAATTTGTTGAATAAATACAAAGATGCGCTGGAGTCGGAGACCTTTTTAGCGGACCTGGAGTTATCTGATTCCGAAATGAAAACAATCTCCGGGTTTGGATTCCTTACTCTAAAACCACAGCTATATATCCTGAACATATCGGAAAACGATATCGGTTCTTACACCATCAGCGATGATATTAAGTCAGCGATGAAACCGGAATCCAAATCATCAGCAGTTTCGCTATGCGCTGAGATAGCAATGGAGATCTCCCGCCTCGATGAGGAAGACAAGAGGGAGTTCAGAGAGAGTATGGGAATCGATAAACCGGCATTGGAAACCGTTATCAGGGAATCCTACCGTTTAATGGGAGTTATCTCATTCCTTACCGGAAGCGATGCCGAAGTTCACGCCTGGACTGTAAAACAGGGCGCTAAAGCTCCCAAGGCGGCAGGCGCAGTGCATACCGATTTTGAGAAGGGATTTATTAAAGCAGAAGTTATTCAATTCGAAGAACTTGACAAACTTAGTAGCTGGAGCGAAGCTAAATCAAAAGGTAAGCTGCGTTTGGAGGGCAAGGAATATGTTGTCAAGGATGGCGATGTAATTTTATTCCGCTTTAATATATAGCCAGGACTTTTAAGCCAAATAATTCACAAAGATCATAAGTTCGTAGCCGAAGGAATGCCCTTCGAGAACATTTCATCTCACATCATGTAGGCGGGACACTTGTAAGCCTTTGGCTTATTCCTGTCCCGCGGGACTCCTCGCAATAACAGCATTAGAAGTCATCTCGAGCCGAAGATTTGCCGAGGGCACGGCAATCTCTAATTCCCGTGCAACGGCTTGAATTAGGATTGTGAGGTAGTTTCGCCCTTGCCCGGCGGCATCCTTCCTGGATAGGTCAGGGAGCTTGCTCTCTGACACGGATTCCGAGGGTATATCGGCAGCTTGCTACCGATATTGATTCCTCTCTCCCATTCAATGGGAGAGGGTGGATTCGCCTCGGGCGACGACTCGTAAGGAAAATACCGGGGGCAAGCGCCAACCTACTTCAGCAACGTCATTCGCCTGGTCAGTACTTCATCGCCTGCTGTCAGCTTGTAAAAATATATTCCGCTGGAGTAGTCTGCAGCCTCCCAAGTAACGGTATGTCGACCGGCATTCTTATAGCCTTCCGCTAGCGTGGCGATTTTCTGTCCCATCAGATTGTAGACTTGCAAGCTAATATCTCCGGCATCGGGCATGCTAAAAGCTATACTGGTCGAAGCGTTGAACGGGTTGGGATAATTGCCGTCTAAGCTGTACTCGGAAGGTATTACCGAACTACCGAAGAACTCACCTTCAATCGACCATTCAACGGCTCCGTCGGAAAGGAGTGCGCCGGATACTGTAAACGGGAAGGAGGCTTGATCACAGATTTCATCCGGACGGTCACCGCAATAAGCGATATAATCGTACGTGCCGGCAGGCGCGAATCCTGGTACGTTCTGAGACGAATGCGCTGACATTGATTGCCCCGGATTCAGTGAGATATTCGGGAAACTGAACTGCTGATAGAAATTACCCTGGTAAATTACGCCGCCCCAAACATCGGTAACTATCGGATTTTCGGTCGGATTCCCGATATAACCGGTGAAGCCGAAACTGCCTCCTGGAGGTACGATGACAGGATCGTCATCGGGAGTCATATCCACATCGCAACATGGTGTGAAATCACCGGCTTCGATTTTTACTACATATACGTCATAATCACCGAATCCGTAACTATTGGTCTGGCCTGCCGCTATATATGAACCATCATCGGTCTGCCTCACCGACAGGGCAACTTCCGCTTGATTTCCGCCATACGTGCGAGTCCAGAGAGTATCTCCCCCGGAATTGGTTTTCACAAGGTAGAAGTCATCGCCATTGTTGGTTGTTCGTCCGGCGACTATGTATCCACCGTCCAAAGTCTGGCGAACGCAAAAAGCAAATTCATCTGCTCCGCCGTTCTGACCATAAATACCACTCCAGATTGCATCTCCGTCTGAATCGATTTTCACCACATAAAAATCAATGTCACCATTATTGCTATACCCGGCCAGTATGTAACCACCGTCAAATGTCTGATGCACCGATTGGGCAATTTCATAGGTTCCCGCACCATAGGTGCCGGTCCACTGAGGATTTCCAGCGGAATCGGTCTTCACCAGGTAACAATCATAATCGCCGGCACCAAAACTGTTGGTATGTCCGGCTACGATATATCCACCGTCGGCTGTTTGCTGAACCGATGACGCTCCTTCATAGTCGGTTCCGCCAAATGCGCGGGTCCAAAGAGTATCCCCCGCGGAATTCGTTTTAACCAGGTACATGTCTCCTGCGCCTGCTCCAAAGCTTTCGGAATATCCGGCGAAGATGTATCCGCCGTCGTTCGTCTGTCGAACTGAATAACCATAGTCGCTATCGCTTCCTCCGTATGTCTTGGTCCAGACAGTGTTCCCATCGGAATCTGTCTTGATCAGATAAAAGTCCACAGCGCCTGCACCGTAGCTTTCGGTTAATCCCCCGACAATATATCCGCCATCGGAGGTTTGCTGAACCGAAAGGGCTTCGTCGCGATCGACTCCGCCGTATGTTTCGCTCCAAAGGCTGTTACCTTCGGAATCCGTTTTTATCAGGTAAAAATCTCTACCGCCCCCACCGTAACTTTCGGTGAATCCCGCCATTATATATCCGCCGTCATCGGTTTGCCGTATGGATTCGGCGCGATCCCAATCGATCCCCCCGTAGGTTTTCGTCCACAAAGTATCACCCGGTTCTGCATTCACAATTGCGGTCGTAAGGATAAACAGGTTGCCAAGGATAAGTATAAAAGTTTTCATAAAAGCTCCTTCTTAGATTAAATAATGTGAAGAACTCTGATAAGATGCTTCTCAGCTTGAGTCCTGCGGTTTATATCATGCATGTTGCAGCTAAAACCCAATATCCGACCATTTTGTTCAGGTTTTTTGGAGGTCCGGTATTTGAGTAATATGCTGGATTCGGAGAGAGAGTGTGTGTAAGTGTATCATCGGGTGGGCTCACCCGGCGACATGATAAAATTCAAAACCGCCGCCTGGATACAGGCGGCGGTTCTATAACTTGTATGCAGGTTATCGCACCCGCCAGTCCCGTAAAACCGGGATCAGGTTAGGGAGTAATTACTTCAGCAGCGTCATCCGCTTGGTCATGGTTTCGTTTCCGACCTGCAGTTTATAGAAATAAACTCCGGAGGCGACACTCGAAGCATCCCATGTCACCACATGTTCACCTGCGGATTCATTGCCGTTAACGAGGGTAGCTACTTTCTGACCCATCATATTGAATATCTCAAGAGATACCTCGGATGAAATCGGCAAGCTGTAAGTTATGCTGGTGGTTGCGTTGAATGGGTTAGGATAGTTAGCGTCTAAGTCCACCGAGGAAGGCAGATCATTGTCCTCAAACCATCCCGCGATTTGCCACTGATCGGAAGCGCCCCCTCCTCTTCCGGCAACCACCTCGAATGGGAATGACCATTCGTCGGCAATAGTATTGGGATAATCGCCGCAATAGCCGATATAGTCATACATACCAACCGGAGCCATACCGGGTACATTCTGCCGCGCTCCGGCATAGACTAATGCGCTGTGAGGAGAAAGCGGAATATTATTGAATCTCTGCACCGGTCCATACATTCCATATCCGGGAACATCCAGCATCACCCATACATCGCTGCTTAAATTATTATCCGTGGTATTTCCAACTACACCGGTAAATCTGAAATATCCGCCGGGAGCAACAACAGTGGGAATAGACTCCGGAATCATGAAGATATAATTATCCGGTAATTCGGGCGCGGGTTGATCCGGAATATGAATCCATGCGATGTTAGACTGTTCGGGATCTTCCACTCTGTAGCAAGGATATCCTTCATTGTCTTCATAAGCAACAACAGCCGGGCGGTTGCCATTATCATAGAGCCACCAGTTACCTATAGCTGCGGGATCATATCCCATTCCTCCTTCGATGTTATAGTCGCTTAGCAAAACATCGCCATCAGCCGTTGTTGTCTTCACCCTACCAACATCTTCGGCGTTATACCAGTAGATAATCTCATCTATAAATGGCCATAAATAAATCCTTAAGCGCAATTTGGAGCAGTTTTCAAAAGTACCTGCTGGAGTTACGACTGTTTCGGTAACCGATTCATATAAGAATTGAAGCTCAACCGGTAATCCCATATATTGCACGGTTTCGGTCCAGGAATCACCCTCCACCGGATAGAGATCGCCGAACCTCTTGTGACCGGTAAAATTAAACTGGTCGGATATAACTTCCACCATATACACCGGCATTTCGGAAAAAGCGGTATTAAAAGCCCCGAATAATAGAACCGCGATCAACAGAAACATTAGCTTTTTCATTTAAATAATCTCCTTTTATTTAAGATTTTAGTTCCATTCGAGCATTAAAAAGTCATGCACGATCCAAACGAGATAATGAGTTATTAAGTTAGAAAACAGGTTGACGGTTAGAACGCCATAGATCCGGATTTTAGTTGTTTTTTAGTTCGATTATTCGTTCATCCCTCAAAACGAATAATAGGTCAATAACTCTTTGAACTACTCACCTTCCATCCAAATGGGGAATTAAAATGCTAACCGAAATTCAAAGAGAGATAAACTGTTTACCACCTCCTTTGAAGATTGAATATGGTTTTCAAATAACG
>WJIR01000039.1 GCA_014730175.1 Candidatus Zixiibacteriota bacterium | reverse complement strand
GGTATGAATCAAAAGCGATGGGTCTCGGCGAGGAGTTTTTTGCGCATGTTTGTCGCTTCCGCAAATCAGATTAAGGACAATCCATTCGTTCATTCGAAAGTTTTCGGGGAATTTCGGCGCAGTTTGCTTAGAAGGTTCCCTTATGCTATATATTACATAACAACGGAGAAGCAGGTTGTAGTCTATGGAGTATTTCACTGCGCCCGAAATCCAGTGGCTATCACAGACAACCTGAAGGAGCGATATTAAATAGGGATAGGTTTTCCGCTGCCGGATGTAATTTGAAAACCCTCATCTTAGCAGGTGGGGATTTTTATATTGCGTGATTTGTCAGGGAATAACGACGGGGCTTTATGGCAGATGCTCCAGATCCTCCAGATCCTGGTGTCTTCCAGTAGCGCGTTTGTTTTGTTTTAAGTCCTCAAGTGAAATTATATTAATCGAGATGTCTCCGACCTTTATTGTTTCCCTGCGCTTATAACATTCCCCGAATTCCACACCGGTGACACTTGTTATAACTTCGATTTGGACGGGGGATAATCCCATTCTAACAACTTTATGCTCTTCCATGAAGATTTCGAAAGTTACTTCCTTAGCTGACATTCCGAAATCTATAAGGGCTTGCGCCGCTCTTTTGGCGTTTTCTTTTGATAATGCAATCCAGATGTCCATATCGCCGGTCGCTCGGGGATATCCATGATATCCAACCGCATACCCACCGACCAGCAGATATTTAACCTTATTTAAGTTCAGAAATTTCAAGAAGTCTTTGAAGTCGGGATGTAACTCGATCTTCGCCATACACTAACTTTCTCTGAGTTTCCACTGCGTTCAGCCGTTCTGCACCGTTTTTGGATAGCCAGTATCGTTTTTCATCCGAGTTATCGTTTATTTCGGAAACGGTTAACCTGGTTTTATCTAATCGAGGTAATTTACTTGACATTTTTTCTCTATTCTTTTCCAAATCGACCTCTCATTCGCCTGACCACAAGAATTAATCTTAAGTCAGTTAATTAATTATACTCGTAAGTGCCATCTTTGTCAAACAGGTTATTTAACCCGGTTAATTCATAAAGGACATTAATTCGTAGTCGAAGGTTTATGCGCCTCCGGAGTGCTTCCGCTACCGGTGACAAAATTTGTGATTATACGGATTAAGGGTAAATTCCACTTCTCGGAAACTTGTACTTAGGGGTAGGAAAGTCCTGCCTAAGCGGTATATATAAGATGCCGGTCTTAATATAAAATCCCAGCCTTCCTTATTTTTCGCTATCCAGTAAACTTTGTGAAAAAAATATCTTGACAATGATGAAATATCTATTAATATAACCGATAGATTCAATAAAACGCATAAAACCCATAATTCAGGTTTTACTTTATAATGGCACAGAGCAAAAATTTCATATCTACCGGCAAAGCTGCTGAATTATGTTCGGTAACTCCGGATACTGTTCTGAAGTGGATCAAATCGGGACGGATACCGGCTAATCGCACGCCGGGAGGTCATTTTAGGATTAATCAGCAAACCCTGGTATCCATAATAGAATCGGGCGCATTGCAAGGCGCTGAGGCGGCTGAAAACAGGATTTTCCAATTCTGTTGGGAGTATTACGGCACCGAAGGCAAACCTAAAGATGATTGTTATAACTGTATCGCTTATCGGTCGCGCGCTATGCGCTGTTATGAAGTGAGTCAACTTCCGGAAGAAGCGGGACACGCCAAGGTTTTTTGTGATAATACGTGCGACAATTGCGAGTATTATCAAGTGGTGCAGGGACAGAGATTCAATGTCCTGGTAGTTACACAGAATCCTGAATTGAGGACCGGACTGGAATCCAATGCAAAGGATATGGATTTCAATCTCAAGATTGCTGACAACGAATATAAATGTTCCATGATTATCCAGAATTTCAGGGCGGACTATGTTATTCTGGACAGCAAAATGGGAATAGATAGATGGAAGGAGCTGGCGGAGTATCTCAATAAGGATCCGCGAGTGCCTTTTGTAAAGGTGGTGTTGGCATCTAAAGAGAATGGTGTACCTGTTGAATGTGAAAAACTTGTGTTTGCGATTATAGGTAATCCTTTTGAAGTAAGGGATATCGATGCTCTCATGGGCTCAGCGAAAAAGCAGATATCGAACTGATAGACAATAATGAATTAAATAGATTACGGGAGAGTATATGGATGATGAAATTAAGATAAATGACAGCGTTATCCGATTGGTGAAAGGTGATATTACCGATATCGATGTGGAGTGCTTCGTCTTTTATGCCCAGTCGAACCTGAAGTTGGGTTCGGGATATGGCACGGCGATATCCGTGCGGGGAGGTCCTTCGATTCAGGAAGAACTGGATAAACTGTCGCCGATAGAGGCTGGGCAGGCGGTGGTTAGCGAGGCAGGTAATTTAAAGGCTTCCAAAATTATACATGCAAACGGTCCAAAATTCCAGGAGGAAAATCTCGGGGAAAAGCTGAAAACCACCGTAGATAATTGCTTGAAGCTTGCCGATGAGAAGGGGATCAAGCAGATTGCATTTCCAGCGATGGGAACCGGCTTTTACGGGATACCCGCTGATGTATGTGCCAGGATCACGATTGAATCCGTCACCAGGCATCTTCAGAACGGCTCTCCCGTGAAGGAAGTGATACTCTGCATGTTGGATAACCGCGAATATAGTCCATTTAAAGCCGAGCTGGCTGCATTGAATCAAGATAGGAGCTGACATGAGCGAACTACTCCATTTCTCGGAACATACACTACAAGAGGTCGCCTTAGTGTTTATGGCGATTGTATATACGCTTAGACTAAGATGGTTGCTAAAGTTCAAAGCGGGGAAGGAAAGACAGGCTGCTACCGGAAACGGGACAACGCCGAGAAAGGGAATTCTTTATTCCTGGGGAAATGTGGCTATGCCATGGGCGATGGAAAGCACGCGCACCAAACGGATGATATATGCGCAATTCGTAATTTTCCACTTAGGTGTGGTTGCGGCGATCGGATTGTCGTTTGTAATACCTTATGCACCCGGATTCTTAGAAACTACCGGTGTAGTTCCGGTATTGCAGCTTATCATAGGTGCGGCGTTTTTGGTGGGTGTTTACAGAATTATCAGACGTGTGGGAAATAAATATATGAGGGCGATAAGTACACCGGATGATTATTTCTCTTTATTCCTACTGACGATTTGGTTCTTTTTCGCCTTTTTATCTGCGCCGAACAATTACGCGGGTGGAGAATGGCATCTGCTTACGTATTTTTTCCTGACGGCATTTTTCCTTATATATGTGCCGTTTAGCAAGATATCCCATTATCTGTATTATCCCATCACAAGGTATTATCTCGGTAAGAGTATGGGACACCGAGGGGTATATCCTATTAAACACGCTTCCGAGCCCAAACGGGGCTAAGATACCACGAGTCGATATTGGAGAGTAACATGACAACGAAAACTAACAACAGATCACATAAAGCACAGAAAGTAATCGAACGATTCGGCCAGAAACTTAACCGTCAGATAGTGGGTTCACTGGCGGCATGCGTGCATTGCGGAATGTGCACCGAGTGCTGCCACTATGTCCTCGCCAATCCGGGCGATCCTACTTATGCGCCTGCTTATAAGGCGGATCAGATCAGGAAAATATTCAAAAAGCATTTTGACTGGACCGGAAGAGTTGCGCCCTGGTGGGTAAAGGCTAAAAGCCCGATGACGGATGAGGAGCTCGAGGAACTTAAAGATGTCGTATTCGGCAAATGCACCAATTGTCGGCGCTGTTCAATCAACTGCCCGATGGGCGTAGATTATGCGACCTTTAATCGTATGGCGCGCGGTTTGCTGGTTTCGGTTGGGATTATGCCGGAAGGTGTCGCCGTGGTCAGTAAAGACCAATGGGAAATCGGCAACCAGATGGGCGTGTTGAAGGAAGATTATCTGGATACGCTGAAATGGATGGCTGAGGAACTTCAGATGGAACTGGAGGACGACAGTGCGGCGATTCCTATCGACAAGGAGAATGCCGATATTGTTTACTCAATAAATCCCCGCGAGGTGAAGTATGATCCCCGTACTATCGCGGACGCAGCAAAGATATTTCATCTGGCGGGTGAGAACTGGACTATGCCCAGCGAAGGTTGGGATATGACGAATTTCGGACTGTTTTCCGGTGACGACGATCTCGGCGGTTCAGTTGCAAAACGTCTCTACGAAAAGGTCGAAGAACTGAATGGGAAGAAACTGGTTATATCGGAGTGCGGCCACGGTTATCGCTCCACGCGCTGCGAAGCCCAAAACTGGGGCAAGCGGGATGTGAGTTTTGAAATGGAGAGTTCGGTTACAACCATGCTGCGTTATATCCATGAGGGCAGGATCAAGGTAGACAAGACAAAGAACGATAAATCATACACATTCCACGATTCCTGCAACAACGCAAGGAGTTGTGGGCTTTACGAGGAACCCCGCGAACTGTTGGGTTTGGTTGTATCTGATTTCCGTGAAATGTATCCGAATCGCGCGGAGAACTATTGCTGCACCGGTGGAGGCGGGGCTATGTCGATGTCGGAGTACTCGCAGCGGCGGCTGAAATCGGCAAAAGTTAAGGCTGAACAGCTCAAGGCAACGGGCGCAAGTGTCGTGGTAACATCCTGTCATAATTGTGTCGATGGACTCAATGACCTTATCAAACATTATAAGCTCGGGATGGAAGTGACTCAGCTTGTGAATCTGGTAGCTGATGCAATTGTGGTCGAACCGAAGGCTAAGCCCGAAGTTCTTGTACCGGAAAAGGAGGAGATTTCGGAGTTACACGGTATACGAGGACGTAAGATACTCGTAACCGATGACGAGCCGGACTTTTTAACATTCATTTCGGTAGTTCTGGAAGATCATGGCGCAACGGTGATACAGGCGTCCAATGGAGAGCAAGCTCTTGATTTAGCCAGGAAGGAGAAACCGGACCTCATTACGCTGGATATTTCCATGCCGGGCCGTTCAGGAATCGAAATCTTCGAGATACTGAGAAAAGACACAGAAACCGCATCTATACCGGTCTGCATTATAACGGGTAAGCCAGAGATGCGCCGACTTATATATGATCGTCCGGTATCGCCGCCGGAGGGCTATGTTGACAAGCCTGTAGATGAAGAGGGCATACTTGTTAATGTAAGGAAAACTATGCAAACCGCTCATCAGAAAGCATAGTTGAACACTCGTAAAATAAGACAGATCCCGGAGGTGAGAAGTGGATCATCCTCGACGCCGGTTTATGGATAAGGTTTTCGATGCCATACCGGCATACATTACAATCCAAGATCGTGACCTGAAAATTGTCGAAGCCAGCCAATCGTTTTGCAGAGATTTCGGAGATGCCGAAGATAGGTATTGCTATCAGGTCTATAAGCAACGTCCCGAGAAATGTGAAAACTGCACGGTGGAGCGGACTTTTCGCGATGGTCAGCGTCACCAGAGCGAGGAAATAGTTAAAACGCTCGATGGCAGGAATGTCTCGGTATTAGTTTGTACCTCTCCTATATACAATGGTAACGGCGAGGTTACACATGTGGTTGAGATGTCAACGGACATAACCGAGCAAAAAGAGTTGCAGACTCAATACAGGAACAGTCGACATCGTTATCACCAGCTTTTTGAAGAAGTTCCTTGTTATATATCGATTCAGGATAGAGACCTAAAAATCGTGGAGGCCAATCGTTTGTTCCGAGAAGCTTTCGGGAGTAATTACGGGTGTAAATGCTACAAAGTGTACAAGCATCGAGATGAAGCTTGCTATCCCTGTGTTGTGCAGCAAACTTTCAAGGACGGCGAAACTCACTTCCATGAAGAGGTCGTAACTTCCAAAGACAACAGAAGAATCAATGTATTGGTTTCAACCATGCCTATAAAAAATGCGAACGGGGACATCGAGAGTGTTATCGAAATGAGTACTGATATTACGCAGATAAGGCAGTTGCAATCCAAGCTAACTTCCATCGGTATGCTCATCAGTTCGATATCTCATGGCTTGAAGGGTCTGCTGAACGGGCTTGACGGTGGCTTTTACCTTGTTAATTCCGGATTTAAACGGAACGACCAGGCCCGCGTAGAGCAGGGATGGGAAATAGCTCAGCGAAACGTAGAACGTATTCGGAATATGGTTCTGGATATACTATATTACGCCAAAGACCGCGAACCGGATTGGCAGTCTCTCTCCGCTACAGATCTTTCTGATGAAGTATATGATATAATGAAAACGAAGGCGAATGATCTGAGTATTAAGCTAAATAGGGCCGTGGATGATAGTATCGGTCAGTTTGAAGCTGATCATAAAGCTGTCCGCTCGCTGTTGGTGAATCTTCTGGAAAACTCATTGGATGCCTGCCGAGTCGATAAAGCCAAGCAGACACATGAAGTAAGTATCCATGTGCATGGCGATGAAGACCATGTCTTTTTCGAAATATCGGATAACGGTATCGGAATGGATCAGGAGACAAGAGAAAAAGCATTCAGTATGTTTTTCTCCTCCAAGGGTACCGAAGGAACCGGATTAGGTTTGTTTATCTCTAATAAAATTGCACAGGAGCATGGAGGGAACATCGAGCTTCAATCGGAAGCAGGTAAAGGGACGAGGTTCATCGTTAAAATGCCGAAGAAAAGACTTGCAAATTCAAGGTTAACCTCCGATACTTTATTAGAAGAGGAGGAATTATGAGCGATAAGAAAAAAATCTTAGTGGTCGATGATGAGCCGGACATGGTTACCTGGCTTACTACTTTTCTTGAAGATAATGGATTCGTGACAATTTCCGCAAAGGATGGGGTGGAAGCATTCGATAAAGCAAAGTCCGAGAGTCCGGATCTGATAACGCTCGATGTTTCTATGGATAACGAATCAGGCGTTAAGGCTCTGGGTAAACTTCAAAGAGCTCCCGAAACCGCGAGTATTCCGATAGTCATGATAACCGGAGTTTCAGGCGATTTAAAGCGGTTTATCGATCGCGCTAAGAATTTGAACCAACCCGATGCGTTTTTGGAGAAACCTGTTGACCGGGACGAATTGCTGGAAACGATTAGCCGGTTGATAAAGTAAGTAGCGGAATATTATGGCGACTATGCGTTAGTTTTATTCCTCGTATCGGAGGATCATAAAACGGCTGTAGTCGGCTACGAATATCAATCCCTGATGATAAACAATATCCGAAGCATTTCCCTGGACTTCCAGATTCGATAGGGATGTAATGGATGGCGAACCATTATCAGCATATCTGTAAGCGCCAACTCCATTTACGCCGTCGGCGACATATATGATGTGATATCCATCAACATTCTCCACGGCAACCATTTTTGAATTACCGGTTGTGTTGAACTCCGCTTTGAATTGCGGTGAGAATATGTTGGAAAATGAGAATATATCAATTCCGGTGGTTCCTTTCGCCAGAAAATCGAGAGAATCAATACTTACAATTCCCAACACCGGAGTATCGGTGGAATAAACCGTGCTGATAGGAACCGGATTAAGAGGATTCGCTATCTCCAGAAATCTGACGCCGTCTGCTCCGCCTACGTGGGCATATCCGCTATTAACCGCCACATCGTTCAAGCCTACTCCCAGGTCTGTATTTCTGGAATTCCCGAAATGATAGCTGCTATCGTAGGCGACAATCTGTACAGAGCTGTTATCGATTATATACAGGTAACGATTTTGAGTATCGAGCCTTAGTTTAGAAGCGATTCCGGGGGTATCGAATATATCTATATATTGCGCATTCTCGGGATTACTGATATCCCATACGGTCACACCGTTGTCTTCCTCTGCAACGAACAGATAATCCTCATCCAACTCAATATCCACAGCTTTCCCGTTGGTAGCTATACTTGCAATGAACTGAGGCGAATACAGCGAAGAGATATCATAGATGCCAACTCCATCGTCGGAGGAAGCGACGAATAGGTATTTGGCGGCAGCGTCAGGTAAAACCGCTACTGCAATCCCGGTGATATTGAATTCCGAGATGATGTGAAATCCCGATTCCAACTGGACTGTCACGGTAGTCGTTGGAGAGGTATAAGTTGTATCTTCCAGAACCGCCCTTGCCGTTAGAGTATGGTTTTGTCCGGAACTTACATTGTGCGTGCTCCAGAAATAGCTGTAAGGAGGCTGGAAATCGGAATAAACCGAATCATCATCGATAAAGAGATCAATTCTCTCTACTTCTGCCAGATCGCCAGCGCTGATTATCACGGTGATCGAATCGGCGACTGTCGCTCCCTCCTTCGGGTTCACGATGGTAACATTCGATAATTCCGTAGGCATTGTAGTTTGGTCATCGCAACTATTGGCAATTGCAATGATAACGCCCAGCAGGATGAAAAGTACTGATTTGTTTCTCATACTAATATTATCGGGTGTCTCTATAAGCTCTGAACCGATATTAGCCCCTGTTATCGTCATCACGATATTTTATCGTGTCATTATTATCTCTCAAGGATTCAGTGCCGGTTGGGAGCTTGATAGTGAATGTGCTTCCCTCACCGGTCTCACTCTCCACATCGATAGTCCCTCGATGACTGCGAATAATTCCATAGCTTATGGCTAAACCCAATCCGGTACCGTAGCCCACAGGCTTGGTGGTATAGAATGGGGTAAACAGCTTTCGCTTCGCTTCGGACGATATTCCCGCTCCTGTATCCTTAACGTTAATCGTTATATACTCTTCTTCCTTGTTATAGCTGGTTTCGATAGTTAGTTCTCCGCCGTCCGGCATAGCATCGATTGCATTGTTAACCAGGTTTATAATAACCTGCGATATCTGGTCACGCTCTACGCTTACTTTGGGAAGTTTTTTCGAAAATCTTTTGATTAGTTTTATTTTCTTGAGCGACCTTTTCTCTTTAACCATGGATAAGGACTCCTCGATAATGCCATGAATATCAGTCGGACTAAAGTGCGCTCGGCTCTGACGCGAGAAATGAAGTAGCCCGTCCACTATTTTCCCGATTCTGTCGGCGACTTTTCGCATCCTCGTAAATTTCGTTTGAAGAGGGTCACTACGGTTTGTTTTCCTTGTCAGTTCCTGGAGCATTCCGGATATAACCGACAGGGGATTGTTTATCTCGTGCGCAACGCCGGCGGCCATCCTTCCTAACGAAGCCAGTTGCTCGATATGGGTCAACCTGTCGCGTAATTCTTCAGCCCTCACCTCAGCCTCTTTACGATCGGTAATATCGCTGACCACCCCATCGATTCGAATAACTCTGCCGTTCTCATCTTTAGTGGGAATAGCTCTGTCGTGAATCCACCGAACTCCGCCGTCCTTTCGCAGAATCCGATGTTCGTATGTAACCGCTTTTCCTTTTATCAATTCCTTGATTTTATTCCTTACAGCGGATCTATCCTCCGGGTGCACCATCTTTAGCAAGAGCATGGAATCGGTCATAAAATCTCGTGGGTTATATCCGGTAATTCGCTCGAAGACCGGAGTTATGAATTCAGGATTCCACCTGCCGTTCTCTATAGTGGCGCTCCACAGGTAGTCCGTAATGGAGGAGACGGTTTTTTCATACTTCTCATGGGTTTCTTTCAGTCTTCTCTCCGCGAGGGTACGCACGGTTATATCCTCGCCGCTGCTTAACGTTCCGATTATCTTACCGTCTTCACCCTTCAGCAGTGTATTATGCCAGGCAATTATTCTTCTCTCTCCGGCTTTGGTCACGACCGGATTTTCAAAGTAGTCAACGCAGGGTATTTTACCGCTGATCATCCTTTTGAACATAGTGGAAATCGTTTCCTTGTCTTCCGCCGGAATGTAGTTTTCAAACCAATTGGAGCCGATAATCTCGTCTTCTTTGGATTCAAGAATATGGCATCCGGTCTTGTTTATCAGGGTTACGTTACAATTCTCGTCGATAGCGACGATCATAACCGCGGCAATATCGAGATAATTCTGAGCTTTGTCCCTCTCCTGGCGCAATGCTTCCTCGGCATGTTTACGTTCGGTGATATCAAGAATCATCGCTTGCTTGGAAATAGTACCGTCCAAATGGAAAATCGGCGTGTTGACCACATAGTACCAACGATCATCCTTGGGGCTGTTTATCTCCCACCTAACAGTCTCTCCGTTAAGCACCCGCTCATTTACGCACCAGGGACAAACATCATCCAAACCATGAAGGGCTTTGTAACAAGGCTCTCCTATCGGATTATAACCGGTCCTTTCTATACCACGTTCGTTAATGAATTCAATCTTGAAATCCGGTGAACAGATATAGATGATTCCCTCGAACGACTCAACTATGGCGCGATACCTTTCCTCGCTCTCCTTGACCGCTTCCTCGGAATGCTTACGCTCGGTAATGTCTCTTATAACCGTAACTACTCGAACAACATTTTCGCCCTCAATCACCGGAATTTTTCTCGTCTCCGTAACGAAATTCTCTCCGCTTATCTCCATTTCTTCTTCTGTGACAAGTGTCTTGCCTTCCTTGAATACTTTACGGTATTCCTTAACTACATCCTCATCTAAAAAAGGAAATACTTCCCTAATTCTTTTTCCGATGACCTCCGACGTTAATCCCAGGGATTTATTCCATTGAATCAGTGTGTCATTAATAAGCGTAAATCGGAGTTCGGGATTAACAACGTGGATTCCGTCAACCATGGAATCGATAGTAGTGCGATACAGCAATTCCGATTCTTTTAAGGCATCCGTCGCCTTCTTTTGCTTGGAAATATCTTCCACAGTGCCTTCAAAGTAACGCACCGTGCCGTTTGTATCTCTAACAGCTCTGGCGCTTTCCCTGACATAAAGCACGGTTTTATCCCTTCTCAACCATGCTGATTCCAACCCGATGATCAGGTCTTTTTCTTCAAGTAGCTTCTTGAAGTGGGAACGTGGATACTCCGGCTCGTATCCGGCTTTGGACAGGTCGCGATTGGCGAGTTCTTCGAAGGACGAATATCCCAGCATCTTAACCAGAGTCGGATTCGCCATCAGTATTTTCCCGTCTGGCGTTGTTTGATATAATCCGATAGTGGTATTGTTGAAAATACTCCTGAAATGTTCTTCTACTCGCTTGCGTTCGGTTATGTCCTCGAATGCGAATCCGAGTTTTTGCCCGTGCATTCGGAAAATACGTATCCTTAGTATCGTCATCCGTTCATTTAACTCGTGCCGGAAATCTTCGTTCGTGTAAGTTTTACCTGTCCGCATTACTTCAATGCACCGATCTTTGATTTCCGCTTCCGAAAACATGGGGGAGAGTTCGTTGATCTCTTTACCTTTGTAATCATCAAGCCTGATATTCAGCGATTTTTCGCTTTCGGGATTTCCGTCGATCAGGAAGAAGCCGACATCCGGTTCATACCGGAATATTAAAAGGCCGGTGGGAATGGAATGTACGACGTCCGACAATGTATTCAGCGTTTCGTTCAGGGCATCCTGGGCTTCTTTTCTCTCGGTTATGTCGCGAGTAACCGCAATGATAGCAGGCTCGCCTTGCCAGACTGTGCGCGCGGCCGTTATCTCGATATGGTTTGCCTCTCCATTCTTTTTTATGATTCGGGCTTCATATTGGGTAGGTTCTTTCCTGCCTTTTAACCTATTTCTGAATCTCTTGTTTAGAACGCTCAACTCGTCAGGATGAATCAAGGCGGTATACTTCATATCCAGCAGCTCTTCGATAGGGTAACCCGTGATTTCCGCAGCACGCTTATTGGCATATACGGTTGATCCGTCCGAGTGTAGGATCAGTATGCCATCATTGGCATTCTGCGCCAAAAGCCGGAAATTTTCCTCGCTCTGCGAAAGAGCTCTTTCGATTTGGATTTTATCGGTTATATCTCGCCCCGCGCCGCGAGTACCCAGTATTTGACCGCTGTCGTCTCCTAAAGGCGCGGCTGTGAATGATATAATTCTGTCACCGATAACGGTTTGAAGCTTTATCTCCTTCGGATGGGTGATTTTCCGTTTGGTAGACTGCTCAATAAAATCCTTGAAGGTGCTTCGTTGTCCTCTTATAGCCAGCGAATATAGCTTTTTACCTTTCAGCTTATCGGTTTCCGCACCTATAGTTTCTTCAAAAGCGGGATTCACACTGGTAATGTTACCCTTCAGGTCGGTGGTGTAAAGAAGGTCGGATGACGACTCGTAGATAATTCGATACTTGTTTTCCGCTTCCCGAATCTGCCTGAATGTTAGCAAATTATCCAGAGCTACCCCAACTTGATTGCCGATGGAGTTGAGTGATTCAATGGAAATTTCATCCTCATCCACACGCCTCAGAAATGCCAAATCAATCAATCCCAAAACCTTATTCTTAGACTTTAGAGGAATCGAAATAAATCCCTTTACTTTGAATTCCTCAGCTATACTTTGCAGAAAGGGGTAAGTCTCCGTAAAGTCATGTATAAGCGTTGTCCTTCCGGTTTGAAGCGGAGATTTATCGTACGGCACCTGCTGCACATATTGCATCCTTCTCCGGGCTGCTTGCGGAAGCCTTGTGTGTGCAATCAAATGAAGATTTTTACTCTCGCCCTTTTTCAGGTAAACAACACCGGCATCGGCTTTGGTATGCTTAACCAGGTGTTTAAGGCAATTGCCGAGAGCCTTGCGGGTATCCTGCTCGGAACCGATAATATTC
>WJIR01000038.1 GCA_014730175.1 Candidatus Zixiibacteriota bacterium | reverse complement strand
TTGAATGTATTAGGTGATCCATTAATTTGTAATGTCGGGGGCAAATCATCCCCTTCCCTTCCGCCGGTTGGCGCTCCAGCGCCGACGGCGGTTTCCATAACACTCCATTCAGTGTTACCTTCCGCCAGCGGCGCGCCTTCCACCGTGAAATCAAACCATACCGAATCGCATTTCGAAGGATAGTTGCCGCCATAAGCAATGTAACGATAATCTCCGATAGGCGCATAGTTGGGGACATTCTGGCGGAAATGACGTGTCAGGAATTCACCCGGTTCCAATGGTTCGGCGCCTTCGAACAAGCGCGTTTGGAAAAACTGGTTGTCATAATTCACACCAACCCAGACATCAAATGTGAGGGAAAACTCCGTGGGATTTATAAGGGAACCGGTATAACCGAACGATCCTCCCGGCTGAACAACAACCGGATCATCATCCGGAATCATATCCACCTCACAGCAACATGATGGTTCCTGGAATTTCGCCAGCCAAACCGAATTATCGTAGTCGCCCGCCGCCGCGAATTCCTGTTTATTTATGGTAGTTAGACTCAAAAACGCATTGCTATGATCCGGCTCATCGCACCTCCATGTCCATAACGTGTCACCCTGCGGATCGGTTCTTATTACCCTACTGGCTCCTCTCTCATATGGAATATAACGGTACCCCACTATTAGATATCCCCCATCAATTGTCTGGCAAACGTCCCAAGCGCCGCTGTCAATGAATATCCCATCTTCATATGTTCGTTCCCATTCCTTATTCCCCAGTGAATCATACTTTACCAGGTAATATAAGAAGTATGGAGGATAGCCCCAAAACTCCTTGCTTCCCGCCGCTATGTAACCTCCATCGCTTGTTTGCTTAGCGGAGTAGAATATCGAACCCGATCCTTCCATTTCCAATACATACCATTCTTCTTCTCCGTATCCGTCTGTTTTAATCAGATAACCGGCTTCAGCGTTGCTTCTGTAACCGGCAATTATGTATCCTCCGTCAGAGGTCTGGCTGATTGACTTGGCGTAATCAGTTCCGTAGGTACCATAGGTTTGAGTCCATAGTGTGTCTCCTAAAGAATCTGTTTTTACAACCAATATGTCTGTTGCATCGTCATATTCAGATGCATAGGTTTTTCCCGCCAAAATATATCCACCATCGTTCGTTTTATCAGCGCTATAAGCATATTCTGCTTCCTCCCCGCCATAACTATTGCCCCAAAGGGAATCACCAATCCCGTTGATTTTAGCAAGTAAAAAATCGCTAAAAATCTTCGGAGGAACCTTAACAGAACCGGCCACCATATAGCCGTTATCGAGTTCAAAGATAGCATTAAACCTATGAAAAGGATCTCCAACAAAACGAGAAATCCATAACGTATCGCCTAGACTATCGGTTTTTACAATGGAACGATCGCATGCTAAAACGAATCCCCTATCATCTGTCAGTTGCAAGTCATAAGCTGTTTCGAAACCTGAACTACTATATGTTCTTGTCCACAGAGTATCCTGCCCTAATATAGATGATGTTAAAGCAGTTAATATCAGGATAATTACTCCCGTTAAAAATATAAAATATCTCATAATATACTCCAAGTGCTACTCTTCTTTTTTCTGGGGTAGGTTGGGCACCTACCCCGATAAACACAAAAGACTTAATGTTCTATTTCACCAGTCCCATTTTCTTGGTTACTTTCAAGGGGCCTTGAGTTAGTTTGCAGAAGTAGATACCCGAGGGATAGTTTTCCGCATTCCATATTACCGAGTGGCTACCCGCATCCTTATGTTCATCCACCAATACCTCAACTCTTCTCCCCATAATATCAAATATTTCCAATTTAGTACGCCCAGACTCAGATATCCTATAGTCTATACGTGTACTGGCGTTGAAGGGATTGGGTGATCCATCAAGTTGTAATGTCGGGGACCAGTTCTTGGATATGTCTTCCCCCGCACCTGCATATAATTCTTCCACATTCCATTTGCTGTTGCCATCCGCCAATGGCGCGCCTTCCACCGTGAAATCAAACCATACCGAATCGCAGGGGTAGGGATATGCTCCGCCGTATGCCATATAACGATAATCGCCCTCGGGTGCGTAGTTGGGAACATTCTGCGTAAGATGGCGCGTTACGAATTCGCCGGATTGTAATGAATCGGTTGCTTCGAATAACCTGGTCTGGAAAAACTCTCCATCATAAATTACGCCGACCCATACATCGGATATCAAGGTTTCTGTGGATGGATTTATCAAAGTACCTTGATAACTGAACGATCCCCCCGGCTGAACTATTACCGGATCATCGTCGGGAGTTATTTCCATCTCGCAACAATAAATTGGTTCCCGGATTTTCATCAGCAGCATATCCCTGCCAGGCGCAATTCCTGCTGTTATGTAGTTACCTTCTCCAATGACCAAGATCTCAGATAATTTAACTTCGTCCGAGCTTGCATAGTATTTCCTCTTCCAGAGTAAATCGCCCCTGGCATTTGTTCTTACTATATATACCCATTTTAATCCCAATATGGCTCCCGTACTACCAACCGCAATATATCCTCCATCCGCCGTCTGACATACACAGTAAGCCCTGGACGCGAGATTAGTTTCGCCAACCGCTTTGCGCCATTCGTCTTCGCCTTCAGGAGTAAACTTCACCAGGTATAACGAAGTACCCATTTGCCCCGCTGTTATGTATCCGCCGTCAGCTGTCTGCCGAATGCTGTAACATTCATTGTCTTCATACCAGGGAGGCACGTAAGTTGTCCATATAGTATCGCCGTTTGCGTCTGTCTTTATTATGTAACCGTTGACGGTAGGATTCCCAATAGTATTAACTCCCGTACCTGCGAGTATATAACCACCATCTTCTGTTTCTTCAACAGCATATGCGTATTCATCGTATGTCCCTCCATATGTCCGTGTCCAAAAAGTATCGCCGACACTATTGGTTTTTAGCAGTCTATATTGCATGCCTAACTCAATTGATTCTTCCCAACCTGCAAATATATAAGCTCCGTCCACTGAGTAATCAGCGTCTGTTATTTTATCCAGCATACTAATTCCATAGACCCTTGTCCATAGCGTGTCTCCCTGGCTATCGGTGCCTAAAACCCAACTGCTGTAGTTCCCGGGCCCGAAAGAGACTGTACTGCCTGCAATAATATATCCTCCATTCGGCCCATTTAGGACCTTATTGGCATCGTCTAAATGTGAACCCCCATACGTCTTTGACCATTGCAAGTCTCCAAATTCGTCAGTCTTAACAAAATAAATATCTGTTAATCCCGCGCCGAAGGACAATGTACTACCCGCAATAATATATCCTCCATCATCTGTTCTATCAACGGACATTGCCCATTCATCATCAGCGCCGCCAAACTGCCTGGTCCATAGAGTATCTGGATCTGCAAGCACGATGTTATAAGCAGTGAGCGTTAATGTTAGCAATAATAATATTGTTCTCATTATTCCCTATCCCTTCCAAATTATGACGCCTAAGGGCATATTGAGCATGCGTGCTTCGCTACATTTAAGCAAGCGTACTACAAAAACACATTAATGAAGGGCATTATTTAATTAAGCACATTTTTCTACTTAAATAATCCTCTCCATTGCTCAGTTTATAGTAATATATCCCGGAAGGTAAGTTTGATGCATCCCAGGTAACTTCATGGTGCCCAGCATCAAGCTCAGTATCAAGTAATGTAATCTCCCTTTGCCCTAATATGTTAAATACTTCCAATTTAACTTTTTCTGATTTGTTCAGATGAAATTCCAATTTAGTTTCGATGTTAAAAGGATTAGGATAATTGGGATACAAAACCATTGACGACTCCGGTATATAGTCGATAGGATTCTGCCTTGGGA